>JAQGNA010000181.1 GCA_028292075.1 Rhodoferax sp.
TGCCACCAACCCCCGCCATTGCGCCACCGAGTTCCGAGCCGTTGCTCTGCCATGCGACCGGTCCTGCCGAGTGGGTCATGATGGCCCTGTGCGCTACCGGCGTGCTCATGGGCCTGGTCCAGGATCCCTTGATGAATGCAGCCGGCCATGTGTTCCAGAAGGTGGTCTGGACCGCGATGGTCGTGGTCGGCCTTTGGCGCCATCGACCGAGAGATCGACGCCTCTGGCTCTGCGTGATCGCCTTTTTTCTGATCACCGGCGTGCGCAACGTCTACCGCTTCGTGGAGGTCCTCCATTGGGGGGCCTGGCAGCCCGCAACCGGCAGCTTTCTGGAGTTCGCATCGGCGGTGCTGCTGTCGATCCCGCTGGCGCTCGGCTCCTTCATCGTGATGCGATGCCGCCGCCCCCGCGGAGATTGGGCCTTCGCAGACGCATGGGTGATGGGCGTGTGCGCGTTGCTGGTTGGCATGTGCCTTGTGACGTTGCCGTTGCTGGCCCAGCGCGGCGTGGACTCCGTCTTCCTCAACCTGGGCGTGCTGGGCTTGTTGCGCAACACGCTCATCATCGTGCCGCTGCTCGCCATCTGCTTCAGCGATGTGGCCCAGATACGAAGTTTCCAGGTGTACCTGGTCGGGGTCCTCCTCGCATTCGCCTCCGGCCAGTATTTCATCGCCGCCTCCCTGGGAGGGCCGTTGCCGGCTGGCATCGGCAAGACGCTGGCCACGCTCGGCGTCAGCGTCGGCCAGTCGCTGCTTGCCATGGCGGCGTTGCTTCCGTCGATGCGCGAAGTGACCAGCCCATCAACGACCCCCCGCCCGCCATGGAACAGGGCGCGCGCCCTGGGCATGCTGGTGGCGGTGCTGCTGCCGGTGCTCGCCTTCGTCGTCGGCGGCCCCTTCGGCGGCACCGAGCAGAAGGTAGTCATGGCGGGCTTCGGCATCCTGCTGGTGTCCATGGTGGCGCGCTTGCGGCTGGCCGTGGTGGTGGCGGCCCGGTCCGAGGCCCGGCTGGAGCAGCTGGCCAACCACGACGTGCTGACAGGCCTGCCGAACCGGCGCTACCTGCAGTCGGTGCTGGCACACCGGTTCGAGGCCGACGTTAACCGCGACGGATCGGTGACCCTGGCCTGCTGCTACATCGATCTGGACAAACTCAAGGACGTGAACGACCGCAGTGGCCACCAGGCTGGCGACCGTCTGATCCAGGCCGTGGCATCCGCCCTCACGCAATTGCCCACCAACGCCAGGCCTACGGCGGTGCGGGTGGGTGGAGACGAATTCTTGGTGCTGAGCACGCTCAATCCTGACGACGGCGACGACGGCCACGACGGCGACGCAAAGGCCCGCCAGTTGGCGGAGGATGTCGCCGGCGCCATCCAGGGTACGGCGCTTCAGATGCCCGACGGCGTTGAAGTGAACGCGTCCATCGGCTCTGCGTGGACGGTACTCAGCGCCAAGGGCCAGACGGTCGGATCGCAGCTCGACCACCTGATCGACCGGGCCGACCTGGCCCAGGTGCAAGCGAAGCGCAGCGGTGGCGGGCGGATCAGCCTGTTCGAGCCGGCGCTCATCGTGCAGGCGCGCCGGCAAACCAGCATCCACCGCCACATCGGGCACGCCTGGGAGCTGGGGCAGATGTCGCTGGTCTACCAGCCGGTGGTGAACCTGGTCGACGGCACGGTCTACGGTGCCGAGTCGCTGCTGCGCTGGAACCACCCCGAACTCGGCTGGGTGTCACCGCCCGAGGCCATCCAGGCGGCCGAGCGCCAGGGCTGGATCGACGAACTCGGGCTGCGCATCCTCGACCGGGCGCTTCAGGACGTCGCCCGCCAGCCGCCGGACCTGCGGGTGCGCGTCGGGGTGAACCTGTCGGGCGAGCAACTTCGGCCGGCGTCGGTGGAGCGCATCATCGAACGCATCGCGGCCAGTGGCATGAGCCGCTGGCTGTGGCTCGAGATCACCGAGCAGGCGCTGGTGGAGAACCGCAGTTTCGTGGCCGCCTCGCTCGAGGGCCTGCGCAGCAGCGGCGTGGTGATCGCCATCGACGACTTCGGCACCGGCTATTGCGGCCTTGACTACCTGTGCACGCTGCCGGTCGACATCGTCAAGCTCGATGGTGTCTTCGCACGAGAGGCAGCCGGGTCGCCCACCCGTCGTCGCGTGGTGCAACTCGGCACGCAACTGGCGCAGGCGGTTGGCGCGGTGGCGCTGGCCGAGGGCATCGAACATCCCGAGGTGGCCGCCATGATGCGCGACCTTGGCTGCGTCTACGGCCAGGGCTATTCGTTCAGCCGGCCGCTGGCCGATCTCTCCTTGATCACACCAAAGGGTTTTCCGGCGCCGGCCGCGCCGGCCTGAATGACGCCTGAACCGATGCCTGAACCGGTGCCGCGGCGCAGCTACTGCTTGGGCGACGCGGCGGGCATGTCCAGCCGCTCGATGATGCGCCGCCAGTGCTTCGGCTCGACCGGCGTGATCGACAGGCGGCTGCCTTTCTTCAGCAGTACGAGGTCCTGCAGATCGGGGCTTGCGCGAAGTTCGGCCAGCGTCAGATTTCGGGTCTTGCGCAACACCTGGACGTCGACCAGTTGCCAGCGCGGCGCCTCTGGCGTGGCCTTGGCGTCGAAGTAATGCGAGGCCGGGTCGAATTGCGTCGGGTCCGGATAGGCGGTAGACGCAACCCGGGCCACGCCGACGATGCCCGGCTCGGCGCAACTGGAGTGATAGAAGAGCACGCCGTCGCCGACCCGCATGCCGTCACGCATGAAGTTGCGGGCCTGGTAGTTGCGCACGCCCGTCCAGGGCACCGTGGCCTCCGGGGCGGCAAGCGCGTCGTCCACCGACACTTCGGACGGCTCCGACTTCATCAGCCAGTAGTGCGGCGCAGGCGCGGTCATGGCGAAGCCTTCGGTGCTTCGGCGGTTGCGCCATCATTGGCAAAGAAGCGCGTCGCGGGCGGACGGCCAGGCAGGTGCAATTGCGCCCGTACCGGTGGCGTTTCGGCCAGCAGGCGGCCCTTGCGCCAGACCTTGAGTCGCGTGGCACGCAGCCGGATCGCCTCGACCGGGTCGCGCGCCTGCAGCAGCACGAAGCTGGCATCGCAGCCCGCCGCCAGGCCATAACCCGGCAGGTGCATCACCTTCGCCGCGTTCGCCGTCACCGCGTCGAAGCACTGGCGTACGCCGGCCTGGCTGGTCATTTGGGCCACGTGCAGACCCATGTGGGCCACCTCGAGCATGTCGCCCGAGCCCATGCCGTACCAAGGGTCCATCACACAGTCGTGGCCGAAGGCGACATTCACCCCGGCCGCCATCAGCTCCGGCACGCGGGTCATGCCGCGGCGCTTGGGGTAGGTGTCGTGCCGGCCCTGCAGCGTGATGTT
>JAQGNA010000646.1 GCA_028292075.1 Rhodoferax sp.
ACAACTGGGCGGGCCAGTTGGGCCGCTCCGAGCGGGCGCTGGGCCGCACCGACCCAGACCTCTGGCGCGCGGTACAGCGGGGCGATCACGGCGAGTTCCGCGACGTCCACGGCGAATGGGCTTACAAGCAGCTCACGCCCAGCCACGACATGAACCTTGCGGGCGTTCCAGGCCGGCTGGACGACGGCGCCCTCGGCATGCGACTGCTGGTGCGCGCGGACCGCGACGCCGCAGCCCAGGCCAGCTGGCGCTGGAAGGTCGTGCTGGCGCTCATTCTGGCCACGGCGCTCGCCATCACCCTGCGCCTGGCCCGGCTGACCGCCCGCAACATGGCGGTGCGCAGGGCCCATGAAGACGAGCTTGAACGCGCCAACCGTTCCCTGCGCCTGGCCAACGAGCAGCTGCGCACGGTGCAGACCGAACTGGCCCGGGCCGACCGGCTTTCTTCGCTCGGGCTGATGGTGGCCGGCGTGGCCCATGAGCTGAACACGCCGCTCGGTAGCGCCACGCTGGCATTGAGCACGGTGCAACAGCGGCTGGACATGCTCGAGCTGCTGCTCAAGCAGGGCTTGCGCAAGTCTGACCTCGAAGACTATGTGGCGTCGAGCCACCAGGCATTGGATGTGGTGCTGGTCTCGCTTCGGCGCTCGGCCGGCATCGTGCAACGCTTCAAGCAGGTTGCCGTGGACCGAACCACCATGGAGCAACGGCAGTTCGACCTGGCGGACATCGTGCTCGATGCCGACACGCGCCTGCGCAAGTGGGACGCGGCCCATGCCATTCAGCTCAAGCTCGACCTGGCCCCGCATCTGGCCATGGAGAGCTACCCAGGGCCGCTCGAGCAGGTGATCGCCAACCTGCTGGACAACGCCTTGAACCACGCCTTCGTCGGCCGCAGCGGAGGCGCCATCACCATCCGCGCCAAGGCCGACGGGCCGGACCACGCCTGCATCTGGTTCTCGGACGACGGCGTGGGTGTGCCCGAAGCCAGCCTGGCGCACATCTTCGATCCGTTCTACACCACGCGGCGCCATGCCGGCGGCACGGGCCTGGGCCTGCACATCGTGTTCCAGCTGGTGCACGACGTGCTCGGCGGCAGCATCGAGGCGGCGAACGTGCCCGAAGGCGGCATGGTGTTCAAGCTGCGGCTGCCCCGCAAGGCGCCGTTGAAAAAGCCCTCGAGCGCCATCAGCCCGGCGCTGCTGCCGCTCGGCGACCCGTCTGTCAGGGGCTGAAACGGGCGACGCGGCGGTCGCGCCTCGGGGCGGATCAGCCCGGCAGCAACTGCCCGCGGGCGTCCTTGCGCAGCCGCTGGAACGGCGGCAGGCCCTGCATCAGGCGCTGGCCGTACGAGGTGCCAGAAAGCCGCCTGTCGTAGCAATACACGAAGGACTTGTCGGTCTCCGTGCGGATGGCGCGCCCGGCCCACTGCGCCAGACGGATGGCCGTTGCAGGCACCACCAGCTCGGTGAAGGGGTCGCGCCCGACCGAGCGCAGCCACTCGGCCCGTGACTCCCCTACCGGATCGTCGGGCGAGGCGAAGGGGAGCTTGGCGATGAAGACCGTCTCGCACAGCGTGCCCGGAAGATCCAGCCCTTCGCCGAACGACTGCATGCCGAAAATGACCGACGGACCGCCCTGCAGCACGCGTTCGCGGTGGCGCTGCAACAGCAGCGTGCGCGGCAGTTCGCCCTGCACCAGAACCACGGCCCTCAGCGCCGGCGTGAGCGCCTGAACCGCCTGGCGCATCTGGTCGCGCGAGGTGAACAGCGCCAGGGCGCCGTGGGCTACCCGGGCCACGTCGCGCAGCAACAGCTGGACCATTTCGGTGGTGAACGGGCCGGCGTGGCGCGGGTCGGCCAGGGTCTCCACGGTAATGAACTGGCCTTGGGTCGCGTAGTCGAACGGGCTGGCGACCTCGAGCGTGGTCACGGCGTCGTCCTCCCACAGGCCGGATTCCCGAAGGTAAAAATCAAACTCGCCGCAACTGGTGAGCGTGGCCGATGTAACCACCGCGGCCCGCACCTTCGACCAAAGCTGCGAGCGCAGCGGCGTGCCAGGCAGGATGGGGCTGGCGAAGGCCTTGATGTGGACGCTGCCGCCGATGCCGCCGGTGTCTTCCTGCAGCGTGAACCACTTGGCCACCGGCGCGCTCGGCGGCGTGGCCTCCTTGAGCAGCAGCTGCGCCGTGGCATGCACGCCTTCGAGCCGCGGGCTCAGCATGCCCAGTTGGGCATACAGAACGGAAAGCCGCCGCGCCTCGTTCGGGCTGTCGCGCATCTCGGTGCGCAGCGCCTTGGCGATGGCGCTCAGCACGGCCAGAAAGCCTTCGGCCATGATGCCGATCATCTGCAGCGGCTCCTCCAGCGGCTCGGGCAACTGCCCCTGCGGCACCCGGACACGCGCCGGCCCCTGACCTTGCGTCCCACCACCGCCACCGCCACCGCCCTGCCAGGCGCCGGCGCGCGGCTCGGTCAGGGCGCCGCCATACAAACCCAGCAACTGCGCCGAGAGGTCCTGCAAGGACTGCTTGAGCTGCGCCGCCTGCCGGCCGACGTCGGCCGCCTCCGAAACCAGCATCAGCCCGCCGATGCGCTTGGCGCGGCTGGCCAGCGTGTCGATCCAGCCCAGCCGGCTGAGGTCCATGCTGCAGGAAAATTTGTCGAGCGCGACTGCAGGCAGATGGTGCGCTTCGTCCAGCACCAGCAGGCAGTTCTCGAGCTCGGGCAGCGTGCGGGTGCCCAGCGTGGACAGCAGCAGGTCATGGTTGGCCACGATCACCTGGGCGCCGACCAACTCCTTGCGTTTCTCGTAATAGGTGCACTGGCCGAACACCGGGCAATGCTTGCCGGTGCAGGAGCTGGCCTCCGCGGCCACGGGCATCCACCAGTCGGATTCGGGCGGCGTGGCCAGGTTGTCGCGGTCGCCGTCCCACGTGTTGGCGGCCAGGTCGCGCACCATGCCGCCGTAGAACAGCAGCCGTGCTTCCTCGTCATGCCGCACGCCGCCCATGCCGGAACCGCCGGCCAAAACCAGTTCGTCGGCGAACAGGTCATCGTCTTCACCGGGGCCGCTGGTGCCGGCCTGGCGTGCGAGCTTGAGCTTGCACACATAGCGGCCACGGCCTTTTGCCAGGCCGAAGCGGAAGGGCTCGGGCATCAGCGCGGCCAATGCCGGCAGATCCTTGGTGACGAGCTGCTCCTGCAGCGCCACGGTGGCGGTCGAAATCAGCACCCGGGTCTTGCGGGCCAGCGCGGCGGCGATGGCTGGCGCGCAATACGCGAGCGACTTGCCGACGCCGGTGCCGGCCTGCACCACGGCGATCGACCGGACCGGCTCGTCGCCACCGTCCTCCAACTTGCCGAGCGTGGCCCCGGCAAAGGTGTGGGCCACCCTTTCGGCCATGAGGCGCTGGCCTGGTCGGCTGCGGAAGTTGCCCGACGCAGCCACGACGCGGTCGAAGGCCTCTAGGGCGGCGTTGGCATGGGCGGAAGCGGACATGGGCGGCGAACCCGCGGAACGGCGCGGGCAAAGATTTTGAAACGATGGAAATGCGGGCGGCAAGCCGTCATGCACGGGGCTGTATAGGCGACCAGTTTATCCGCTGCCGCCTTGGCACCTGGGCAGCGCTCGAAAGCGTCCGGCGCGCGCCGTATCCTGCGGTCACCCGGCACGGCCCCGCAGTCGCTGTTGGCAATGCGCGCGCTGCCACCAGCGGCTTGCCGATGATGTGTAATCTCACCAGAACCGCCACCTTTTGAAGCCATGCAATCACCCGCCTCGAGGCTGCCCTGGCTGACCCCCGGGGAGCCCTTTCCGCCCGCCGCCGAAGCCTGGGGCGAGCACGATCCCGCGCCCGGGCTGCTTGCCGCCGGCGGTGCGCTCAACGTCGCCACGCTGAAACAGGCGTATGGCCATGGCATCTTCCCGTGGTACAGCACCGGCCAGCCCATCCTCTGGTGGAGCCCAGACCCGCGCATGGTGCTGCACACCGCCGAGTTTCGGCTGCATCGTTCGCTGCGCAAGACGCTCGCGACCTTCCGCGAGCGTTCCGGCTGCGCTGTTCGCATCGACACGGTCTTTGCCGACGTGATCCGGCATTGCGCGCGCAGCCCCCGCCCAGGGCAGTCGGGCACCTGGATCGTGCCCGACATGGTGCGCGCCTATGAAGGACTGCACCGCCACGGCATGGCCCACAGCATCGAGACCTGGATCGACGGCGAACTGGCCGGCGGCCTTTATTGCGTGGCCATCGGCGGTGCCGTGTTCGGCGAGTCGATGTTCAGCCGCGTCTCCGATGCGTCGAAGATCGCACTCGCGGGCCTGGTCGCATTCTGCCGCGCACATGCCATTCCGCTCATCGACTGCCAGCAGAACACGGCGCACCTCGCTACCTTGGGCGCCCGTGAAATCGCCCGCGCCGACTTCATAAGCCAGGTGGCGGTGAACGCGGCAAAGCCCGCTCCACAGTGGGAATTCAAGCCCGTATACTGGAACGAACTGCTCTGAAAGAGCGCAACACGGCGGCTTCAGCGTGACACATCTCAACGACCTGCCCCTGCAGACCCTGCAGTTCTATGCGACCGCACCCTACCCCTGCAGCTACATCGCCGGCCGGCAGGCGCGCTCGCAGGTCGCAACACCCAGCCATCTGATCCAGAACACCACCTACTCCGAACTGGTCAGCAACGGTTTCCGGCGCAGTGGCATGTTCACGTACCGGCCCTATTGCGACGGCTGCCAGGCCTGCGTGCCATTGCGGGTGCTGGTCGACCGCTTTGCCCGCGACCGCAGCCAGAAGCGCGCCTGGCGGCAGCATGCCGACCTGCAAACGCGGGTGCTCAAGCTCTGCTTCGTGCCGGAGCACTATGCGCTCTACCTGCGGTATCAAAATGGCCGTCACGCCGGCGGCGGCATGGACCACGACAGCGTCGACCAATACACGCAGTTCCTGCTGCAGAGCCGCGTCAACTCGCGGCTCGTGGAGTTCCGCGACACCGAGCCCGACGGCTCTCCCGGCGCGCTCAAGATGGTCTCGATTCTCGATGTGCTGGACGACGGCATCTCGGCGGTCTATACCTTCTACGAACCGGAGGCGCAAACAAGTTACGGCACGTACAACGTGCTGTGGCAGATCGAGCAGGCCCGGCAGATGGGGCTGGCCCATGTCTACCTCGGCTACTGGATCGCCCAAAGCCCGAAGATGAACTACAAGGCACGCTTCGGGCCGCATGAAGTGCTGGTCGACGGGCAGTGGCAGGCCGCTGGCCCGGCTGTCAACGGCGGTTGACAAGCTCGCGCCGTTTCGCATGGTGCAATTTTGCGTTTCACAAGATAAAATGTGGATCACTTCGCAGCGCAGGCACCAACGCCCATGAGAAAGTCAGACCCCAACGTTCCCGCCACGCCCACGGTGCAGGTGATCGAACGCATGTTTCTCCTGATCGACACGCTGGCCTCGCGTGAAGACGCCATGTCGCTGAAGGAAATCAGCGAGAAAACCGGCCTCCACCCGTCCACCACCCACCGCATCCTGAACGACCTCGCCACCGGCCGCTTCGTGGACCGGCCCGAGCCCGGCAGCTACCGGTTGGGCATGCGGCTGCTGGAGCTTGGCAACCTGGTCAAGGGCCGGCTCAGCGTGCGCGACGCCGCGCTGTCGCCGATGCGCGAACTGCACCGCCTGATCCAGCAACCGGTCAACCTCAGCCTGCGTCAGGGCGACGAGATCGTTTATGTGGAGCGTGCCTTCAGTGAACGCTCCGGCATGCAGGTGGTCCGCGCCATCGGGGGGCGGGCGCCGCTGCACCTCACTTCGGTGGGCAAGCTGTTCCTTGCCGCCGACGACCCCCAGCGCGTGCGCGCCTATGCCACCCGCACCGGCCTCAGCGGCCACACCAAGAACAGCCTCACCGAACTGCCGATGCTGGAGCGAGAGCTTTCGAAGGCACGGCAGTACGGCATCGCCCGCGACAACGAGGAACTGGAGCTTGGCGTTCGCTGCATGGCCGCCGGCATCTACGACGACCAGAGCCGGCTGGTGGCGGGCCTGTCGATTTCATCACCCGCTGACCGCCTCGATGAAAGCTGGCTGCCGAAGCTGCAAGCCACGGCGAGCGAGATCTCTGCGGCGTTGGGATTCAAGAACTAGGAAGCACTGAGGCTTGCCCGGCGCAGCAGGTGCTGCGCCAATTTGCCCCGTCGGCACGGGGCAATGGCTCAGGCGACCGCGGCGGGGTGACCGCCGCGAACAGGATCTCAGCCGGAAACTGGTT
>JAQGNA010000689.1 GCA_028292075.1 Rhodoferax sp.
CGCGCCGCCGCGCCATCGGCTTGCTGAAGGACACCGGCATTCCGGCGGCCGAGCAGCGCATCGACCACTATCCGCACCAGTTCTCCGGCGGCATGCGTCAACGGGTGGTGATCGCGCTGGCGCTGGCCGCCGAGCCGCAGCTGATCGTGGCCGATGAGCCCACCACCGCGCTCGACGTCTCCATCCAGGCGCAGATCATCACCTTGCTCAAGAGCATCTGCCGCGACCGGGGTGCCGCCGTCATGCTGATCACGCACGACATGGGCGTCATTGCCGAAACCTGCGACCGCGTGGCCGTGATGTACGCCGGCCGCGTGGCCGAGATCGGGCCGGTGCACGAGGTGATCCACCACCCTGCCCATCCTTACACCGCCGGCCTCATGGCCGCCATACCCGACATCACCGCGGACCGCGACATGCTCTACCAGATCGACGGCGCCATGCCGCGGCCCGGCGCCATCCCCACCGGTTGCGCCTTCCACCCGCGCTGCCCACGCGCGTTCGACCGCTGCAAGCTCGAACGTCCCGAGCTGATGACCGCCGGTGCCAACCGCGCCGCCTGCTGGCTGCATGCCGGGGTGGCGGCGTGAGCGACGGCCCGCGCACGGCACTGGTCCAGGCGCATGACCTGGCCAAGACATTCGACGTTTCGCCGCCCTGGCTCAACCGCGTGCTCGAGCGCAAGCCGCGCCAGCTGCTGCGCGCCGTCGACGGCGTGAGCTTCGAGATTGAAAAGGGCAAGACGCTGGCGCTGGTCGGCGAATCGGGTTGCGGCAAAAGCACCGTCGCGCGGCTGCTGGTGGGCCTTTACGAACCAACCCGTGGGCACCTCACGTTCGACGGGCAGGACGCCCATGCGGTGTTCAAGACGCCCGGCGGCAACGCGCTGCGCCGGCGCGTGCAGATGATCTTCCAGGACCCTTACGCCAGCCTCAACCCGCGCTGGACGGTCGAGGCCATCGTCGGGGAGCCACTCACCGAGCATGGGCTGATCCAGGACGCTGCGGCGCTGAAGCAGCGGGTGGGCGAACTGCTTGCGTCCGTGGGCCTGCGCGCCGAAGACATGGCCAAGTACCCGCACCAGTTCTCCGGTGGGCAGCGCCAGCGGATTTCCATCGCCCGGGCCCTGGCCACCGAGCCGGAGTTCCTGGTGTGCGACGAACCCACGTCCGCGCTCGATGTGAGTGTGCAGGCGCAGGTGCTCAACATCATGAAGACGCTGCAGCGCGACCGCGGCCTCACCTACCTCTTCATCTCGCACAACCTCGCAGTGGTGCGGCACGTGAGCGACCAGGTCGGCGTGATGTACCTCGGCCGTCTGGTCGAGCTGGCCGACAAGCAAACGCTGTTCGCGTCACCGCGCCATCCCTACACGCGCATGCTGCTCGATGCGATCCCCAAGATGCACGACACCGGCCGCGCCCGCACACCGGTCCAGGGCGAGGTGCCGAATCCGCTCGATCCGCCCGCGGGCTGCGCCTTCAATCCGCGCTGTCCGCATGCCGACGACCGGTGCCGCGCGGAGCGTCCGGCGCTGCTCGACATCGGCGGCGTCAAGGTAGCCTGCCATGCGGTCGAAGAAGGCCGCATTACCGCCGAGGTGTAATCGTGGGAGTTGGCCAGGCGGGCTGACGGCCCAACGCCGGCGCGAGGCCCGCAGGGGTCGCCCCCTTGCAAGCCTGTCCTGTACGGGTCGGAGCAGGCGAAGGCGACAACACGCAGTGAGCCGGCCCGGAACGCGCTACGTATACCGCTTGCTGCGCAGGTTGTTCTTCATTTCCTGCAGCTTGGGCTGCAGGTGCGTGCCGCCGATGCGCAGCGCCACGCTGGTCGCGAGGATGTCGATGATCATCAGGTGCAGGAGGCGTGACACCATGGGGCTGTACTTGTCGTAGCCCTCGGGGTGGTTCGCCGCCAGGTGGATGTGGCCGGCCGAGGCCAGCGGGGAGCCGCTGGCCGTGATGACGATGGTGGTTGCGCCGTTCTTGCGCGCGATGTCGCAGGCGTCCATCAGGTCGCGGGTGCGGCCTGAGTTGGAGATCACCACCACGCAGTCGCCGACGCCAAGCATCGAGGCGCTCATCACCTGCATGTGGCCGTCGCTGTAGGCGATGGTGTTGACGCCGAGCCGGAAGAACTTGTGCTGCGCGTCCAGGGCGACGATGCCCGAATTGCCGGCGCCGTAGAACTCGACGCGGCGTCGGTTTTCCACCGTGGCGGCCAGCGTTTCAGCGGCTTTTTCCAGCGCCGAAGTGCTGGCCTCGTTGCGGTACTTCAGGAAGGCGGCAACGGTGTTGTCGATGACCTTCACCATGACGTCGCTGGTCTTGTCGTCGACGTCCACGCTGCGGTGGATGAAGGGCACGCCTTCGCTCACGCTGCCCGCGAGCTTCAGCTTGAAGTCGCTCAGGCCGTCGTAGCCCATGCTGCGGCAGAAGCGCACCACCGTCGGCTTGCTCACATGGGCCCGGTCCGACAGCTCGCTGACCGGCAGATTGGCAAACGCCCGAGGGTCGGCCAGCACCAGCCGGCCCACCCGTTGCTCGGCGGGGGCGAGGGAAGAGAGCGAGGCTTTCAGGCGGTCAAGCATGGGTTGCAACGAACGATTGAAGGTGTAGATGTGTTCCCGCCCGTCCCCTGTGTGGACAGAGAGGACGCGCAGTGCCTGGCGTGAGGGTTGCCCTCAAGATTCTTCGCTCCAGCAATAGCCGTCGCGGGCGATCATCGCGCTGGAGGCGCTCGGGCCCCAGGTGCCGGCCGCATAGGGGCGCGGTGCCGTGGTTTCGTGCTGCCAGTGGTTGATGATCGGCTCGACCCAGCGCCAGGCTTCTTCCTGCTCGTCGCTGCGGACGAACAGGTTGAGGCGGCCTTCGATCACGTCGAGCAGCAGGCGTTCGTAGGCGCCTACCCGTTCGGAACCGAAGCGTTTGTCGAAGTCGAGATCGAGCTGCACCGACGTGAGCGGCAGCATGCCGCTGCGCACCCCGCCCTTGGTGCTGACGCGCTGGTCCTGCGCCTGGGCGAGCAGGTGCAGTTCAAGGCCGTCCTTCGGCTGCAGGTTGATGACCAGTCGATTGGCCGCACCTGGAGACGTGCGAAAGATGGCATGCGGGGTGGGGCGAAAGTTCACCTCGATCCGTGCGTCACGCGAGGCCAGGCGCTTGCCGGTGCGGATGTAGATCGGCACGCCGGCCCAACGCCAGTTCTCGATCTCGGTGCGCAGGGCGACGAAGGTCTCGGTGCCGCTGTTCGGGTTGACACCGGGCTCGTCGCGGTAGCCGGTCACGCGCTCGCCGTAGGCCGTGCCGGCGCTGTACTGGCCGCGCACGGCATGCAGGCCCAGGGTCTCGGGCGTCCAGCGGGCGAGCGAGCGCAGCACCTTGAGCTTTTCGTCGCGGATGGCGTCGGCGTGGGCATTGATCGGCGGCTCCATGCCGATGGCGCAGACCAGTTGCAGCGCATGGTTCTGCACCATGTCGCGCAGGGCGCCCGTTTGGTCGTAGAAGGCGCCTCGCTTTTCAACGCCCAGGTCTTCGGCGATGGTGATCTGGATGTTGGCAATGTGTTCACGCCGCCAGATGGGCTCGAACAGCGCATTGCCGAAGCGCATGGCGAACAGGTTCTGCACCGAGGGCTTGCCCAGGTAGTGGTCGATGCGGAAGATCTGGTTTTCTTTCAGGACCTTGCCCACCGCCTCGTTGATGGCGCGGTTGGAAGCGAGGTCGTGGCCCAGCGGCTTCTCGAGCACGACGCGGGTGTTCGGCCCGTTCAGGCCGGCCGCGGCGATCTGCTCCACCGTCTGGATGAACAGCGCCGGTGCAGTGGCCACGTACATGACGACGGTGTCGGCATCGCGCGACTTGAGCATTTCGGCCAGCCGCGCGTAGTCGGCCGGCTGGGACAGGTCGAGCCGCAGGTAGTAGAGCATCGAGGCGAACTTCTCGAACTCTTCTTCGCTGGGGCGCTTGGTGCCTTCCACCGCCTTGAAGCGCGACGCGATGAGCTGGCGGTATTGCGCATGCGAAAGATCGTCGCGCGCCACACCGATAATGCGGCCGTCCGCGGGCAGGGTGCCGTGGCGGAAAGCCTGGAAGAGCGCGGGCATGAGTTTGCGCCAGGCCAGATCGCCGGTGCCGCCGAATAGAACGAGGTCGAAGCTCATCTTGGTATGAAGTGGTTAGGTCACTGCACTGTAACTTAATTCCATAAGTTCCTGGCTTCGAAATGTTGCTTTCTCTTCCCAAGGGGCGGCGGGTATTTTCCCGAGTGGCATGTCGATCAGGTTGCGATATTTTAAGGACGTAATCGAGTTACTTGGGCTGTCACGGAGAGAAGTGCTTGCCAATGGGGCCGCGCGGGCGCATGAACTGAAGGGTTTTGGGGCTCACTGCCTACTGCGCATTTCGTAACCACAAAGAACCTTTGCCCTACAAGGGGGGATCGATTTTGTTTGTAACATGCAGAGTGCCTTGGCCATGAGGCAACGCCGGTCGTTGCCCCGAGCGCCACAAATCGTTCCGTTTTCAGCGAAGGTCCCCGCGCTTTCTCCGGGGTCAGACCGATACATGCCATGAACCAACTCGACGCCCTCAAGCAGTTCACCACCGTGGTGGCCGACACCGGCAACTTCAGGCAGCTGGCCGACTACAAGCCGACCGATGCCACCACCAACCCGTCGCTCATCCTCAAGGCCGTGCAGAGCGACGACTACAAGCCCCTGCTCGACGAGGCGGTGAAGAAGTTCAAGGGCAAGCCGGTCGACGAAGTGATGGACCGCCTGCTGGTGCGCTTCGGCGCCGAGATCCTGTCGATCGTGCCCGGCCGCGTCTCCACCGAAGTCGATGCGCGCCTGAGCTTCGACACCGAGGCCACCGTCACGCGCGGTGAACGCATCATCGCCTTGTACAAGGCCGAGGGCATCGACCAGAGCCGCATCCTGATCAAGGTCGCTTCCACCTGGGAGGGCATCCGTGCGGCCGAGCAGTTGGAGCAGCGCGGCATCCACACCAACCTCACGCTGCTGTTCTCGTTTGCCCAGGCAGTGGCCTGCGGCGACGCCAAGGTGCAGCTCATCTCGCCCTTTGTCGGCCGCATCTACGACTGGTACAAGAAGAGCGGCGGCGCCAAGTGGATGGAAGAAGACAACGCCCTGGCGAACGACCCCGGCGTGAAGTCGGTCACCGAAATCTACAACTACTACAAGCACTTCGGCATCAAGACCGAGGTGATGGGTGCGAGCTTTCGCAACGTCGGCCAGATCACCGCGCTGGCCGGCTGCGACCTGCTCACTATCAGCCCCGACCTGCTGGCCAAGCTGGCCGAGAGCGACGCCCCGCTCAAGCG
>JAQGNA010000733.1 GCA_028292075.1 Rhodoferax sp.
GCGGTGGCCCCCAGCCTAGCCGCCTTCTCGGTGCTTGCCGCTTCAAGATCGGCCAGCACTACCCGGGCGCCCCGCGCCAGCAACGCCTCGACACAGGCGAGGCCGATGCCGCTGGCGCCGCCGGTTACCAGCGCCGTCCGGCCCTCGAAGTCTTTATGCGTTGACATCGGTTCTTCCTACCGGCCAATGAACGTGGGCTTCTGCTTGCTCGCAAAGGCCTCGATGGCGGCATGGTGGTCCTGCGTCAGGTTGGTCAGGCATTCGTAGGCCGTGCCGGCGTCCATGTGGCCGTGGGCGAGCTGGCGCAGCGGAATGGTGTAGCCGGCTTTTGTCCAGCGGATCGCCTTGGTCGCGCCGTTGGCCAGCTTGTTCACGAAGGATGCCACCTTGGCGTCGAGTTCAGCCGCGGGTACCACGTTGCCGATGGCACCCAGCGCCTTCGCCTCGGCGGCACCGAGCAGGTCGCCGGTCAGCAGCAGCTCGCGGGCCTTGCCGAAGCCAATGATTTGCGGCCAGAGAAAACCGCCGCCGTCCGCCGCATTCAGGCCCACGCGCACATGCGGGTCGCCGATGCGCGCGTGGTCGGCCATCACTGTGATGTCGCAGAGCAGGGCCAGCGTGGCACCCAGGCCGACGGCATCGCCGTTGATGCGGCCGATGATGGGAATCTCGCAGTCGAGCATGGCGTAGACGATGCGCTTGGCCTCCCAGGTCACGATCTCAAACTGCTCGGGTTCCCGCACTGCGGCCTTCATCCATTCGATGTCACCGCCGGCGCAGAAGGCCTTGCCCTCGCCGGTCAGCACAATCACATTGATGTCGCGTTGCGCGCCAAGGTCGATGAAGATGCGTGACAAGGCGGTGTGCAGCTCGCCGTTCACCGAGTTCATGGCTTCCGGCCGGTTGATGGTGAGCGTGGCGACGCGGTCCTTTACGTCGAGTCGGAGGGCGCTGGTGGTCATGGTCTGGTTTCCTTTATTGAGGGTGTGGATGAGGGGTTCAGGCTGTCAACAGCTGCTGACGCACGTCGATGCGGTCCAGTTGCGCCTCGGCATTGCCGAACAGTGCGGCGGCCACGTGAAGCCGGCGGTAGAAATGGGTCAGCTTGTACTCCTCGGTGACGGCGATCCCGCCCGAGACCTGGATCAGTTGCCCAGCCGCCCGCAGTGCGCGCCGACCGATGAAGGCCTTGGCCGGCGCCAGGGTCGGCCAGGGGCCATTCGGCGTCGTATCCATCTCCACGGCCAGCCGGCCGGCCAGCGCGAGCAGTTGCTGCAGATCGCAAAAGATCTCGGCCATCTTGTGCTGCACGGCCTGCTGGGCCGAGAGCGGCTTGCCGAACTGAACGCGCTGCAGCAGGTAGTCGAGCGTGAGCGCAAAAGCCGCATCCAGCACGCCGGCACTGTCGGCAATCTGGGCGGCGGCGGCCACGTCGATGGCGCTGTGCGCAAGCCCTTCAGCGTCGATGCGCCGGGCCGGCGTCTGCGCAAAACCTATCTGCAGCGTGGCCCGTGTATCGATCAGGCGCGCGGCTTTTGCGCTGATGCCGGCGGCCTCCAGATCGAGGAGAGCGAGGGTGGCCCGGGCGCCCTGCCCCACCGTGAGCAGCAGGTGTGTCGCGTTTTCGCCGCCGACGACGCAGCCCGCCTGCCCGTCCAGGGTTTCGGCGCCGGCCCAGCGCACGGCGTCAGGGCCGGTGGCGATGTCGGCCATCGCGAATCGCAGGCGACCGGAGGCCAGAGCCTCGGCGTGTTCCGGCATGGCCCGCGCCAAAAGAGGTGCCAGCAGCAGGTGCATGGCCAACGGCTCGGGCCGCGCATCGCGGCCGGCCTCGCGCAGCAGCGCGAAACACGCCGGTGCACCGGCAGCGAAGCCCCCCGCGGCCTCCGGCAAAGACAGGCCGGTCCAGCCCATGTCGGCCATCTGCCGCCAGGCGCCGGGTGCTTCGTGGTGGCCCGTCTTGAAAGCGGCCACCCGTGATTCAAGGGGCTGGTTGGCCCGGAACCAGCGGCGTGCCGAGTCGAGCATCAATTCGAGATCTTCGCGTTCCATGGATGTCCTTACATGCCCAGGATGGACTTGGCGATGATGGTTTTCTGGATCTCGTTCGCGCCGGCGTAAATGGTCACCACGCGGCGGAAAAAATGGCGTTCGGCCCAGCCCAGGCCATCGGGTGCCAGCAGGCCGCCACCGTATTCGGCCGAAAGCACGACGCCCGCCTGGCCCAACAGCAGCATCGCCGACTCGCTCACCCTTTGCTGCAACTCGGAGCCGCGGATTTTCAGCGTGGAGGCGGCAGGTCCGGGCTCCTTGCCGGCCATCTGCTCGGCCAGCACGCCGAGCGCGGCCGACTCGAGCGCCACGAAGTCGGCGGTGATGGCCGCCAGCCGCCGCCGCACACGCGGGTCGTCGATCAAGGCGCGGCCAGCGGCATCGGTGCGTGTGCGGGCGATGCGGTCCAGCTCCAGGATGTCGCGCTTGGTGCGCGGCGCCTGCGCGTTGTTGACACGTTCGCGGGCCAGTAGCTCCTTGGCATAGGTCCAGCCGCGGTTCAGCTCGCCAATGACGTTGTGCCGTGGTGTGCGCACGTTGTCGAAGAACACCGCGTTGACGCTGTGGCCCTCGTCCATGGTGAAGATGGGCTGCAGCGTGATGCCCGGCGCGCGCATGTCGAGGATGAACTGGCTCAGCCCGGCCTGCGGCTTCGCGTCACCGTCTGTACGCGCCAGACAAAACATCAAGTCGGCATGGTGGCCGCTGGAGAGCCAGGTCTTCTGGCCGTTGATGACCCACTCATCACCCTCGAGGCGGGCGGTGGTCTTGAGCGACGCCAGGTCCGAGCCCGCGTTCGGCTCGGAGAACCCCTGGCACCAGAATTCCTCGCCCGCCAGCACCTTGGGCAGGTAACGCGCCTGCTGCTCGGGCGTGCCCTCGGCGATGATCATCGGGCCGGCCAGGAACAAGCCGTGCACGTCACCCAGCGGTGCGTCGGCGAAGGCCGATTCCTCCTCGAAGATATAGCGCTCCAGCTCATTCCACCCAGTGCCGCCCAGCACCTTCGGCCAATGCGGCGCACCCCAGCCGCGTGCGTTCAGACTGGCCTGCCAGCGCGCCATCGGCTCGCGTTCCAGATGCAGGCCAGCGCGGGTGGCGTGCACCAGGTCGTCGCTGAGGCTCTGTTTCAGGAAGCCGCGCACCTCGCTTCGAAAAGCGCGCAGTTTGGGCGTGTTGAAGACGCTCATGGCGACTCCTCGGCCAAGGTGTTGGTCATATCCACGGGGCCGGCTTGCGCGGCGTGCTCCGGCAACAGGATCAGCGAGCCGTTCGTGCCGCGGCCTTGCAGCGCGGTGTGTGCGGCGGCGGCTTGCGCCAGGCTGTAGCGGCCACAGATGTGCACCTGCAAGCCCCCGCTGGCAATCAGGCCATACAAGTCATCGGCGGCGGACTGGAGATCTGGATGGGTGTTGACATAGGCGAACACGCCGGGCACCGACACGGTGAGCGACCGTGCCGGCCCCAGGTCGGCCAACGCAAGCTGCGGCAGGCCTTCTGCCACCTGGCCCAGATTGACGATGTGGCCGAAGGGCTTGAGGATGGTCAACGAGTCATGAAACACCTGGCCGCCCAGGCCTTCGAAAACCGTGTCCACGCCCGCGCCGCCGGTGAGCCGCCTGATGGCTTCGGTGAAGGGCTCGTCGTTGTAGAGAATCACCTCGTCGCAGCCGCGGGCCTTTGCCAGCGCCGCCTTCTCCGGCGATCCCACGGTGCCGATCACGCGGCAGCCGAAACGTTTGGCCCACTGCGTGAGCAGCGAA
>JAQGNA010000041.1 GCA_028292075.1 Rhodoferax sp.
TGCCGGCATGGGCGCCTACCATGCCCCCTGGCCCAAGCCCCTGACCACACGCCTGTCCATGCCGCCACCGAATCCTGCCGAATCCGCCGACCACGTCGCTCCCGGCGAGACCATTCCCCAGGGGAGAGAGCCGTCGGACAGTGGCGTGGGTAGCTTCGTGCTGATCGCCCGGCAGCCCATCGTGGACGCGCAAAGGGAGGTCGTCGCCTACGAACTGTTCGACCGTTCCACCGCCATCGACGCGCACACGCCGGCCAGCGACATCGCGCTGATCTTCAACGCCATGACGCACACCGGCAGCGAATCACTGGTAGGCAAGCTCACCATCTTCGTCAACTGCACGCACAACAGCCTGGCGGGCGGCCACCTCGACCTGATCCAGCCCGACAAGGTGGTGCTGGAGATCCAGCCGGTCGACGGCCATGTGCCGGCCGACATCCTGAGCCGTTCGCACACCCTGGGCGAACTGCGCCGCCGCGGGTTTCGGCTCGCCTTCAACCACACCATCCTGGCACCCGCCTATGCGGCATGGCAGCCGCTCGCCGACTTCGTGAAGCTCGACCTGGCGGCGCTCAAGCCCGAGCAGCTCCAGGTGATCGTGGCCGCGGCCAAGGCGCGCGTGCCCAAGGCGCAGGTGGTGGCCGAAAAGGTCGAGACCGCGGAGCAGTTCGCCGCACTCGCCGCCTACGGCGCCACGCTCTTCCAGGGCTACTGGTTCGCCAAGCCGACCATCGTCAAGGCCCGCGTGGTCAGCCCCTCGCAGGCCCATGTGCTGCAGCTCATCAACCTGGTGCGCAACCAGGCGAGCACCGACGAGATCGAGGCCGTGCTCAAGAAAGACGCCATGCTCGGCTTCAATCTGATGCGGCTGATCAACTCGTCGGGTTTCGGCCTGAACCAGGAAATCACCTCTTTCCGCCAGGCTGTCATGCTGCTCGGGTTGAAGAAGCTTTTCCGCTGGGCGGCGCTGCTGCTCACGTCGTCGAAGTCCAATGGCGCACCGGCCGCCGTGGGCAGCACGGCGGTCGTGCGGGGCCGCATGATGGAACTTCTGGCCACCGAAACCATGTCGGCCGATGACCGTGACAGCGCCTTCGTCGTCGGCATTTTCTCGATGCTCGACGTGATGCTCGGCATTCCGCAGGCGGAAGCCTTGCAGCTGCTTTCCCTGCCGCCAACCGTCGTGGAGGCTCTGGCCGAAGGCTCAGGGCCGTTTGGCAGGCTGCTGGCCCTCGCCAAGGCTTGCGAAGGCGATGACGACGCCGCCTTCGCCGCCGCGGCCAGCGCCCTCCCTTTCAACAACCATCAGATCAACATGGCGCACATGGACTCCCTGGCCTGGGCGGACGAATTGGGCGTGTAAACCCGGCGGCGAGGTGGGTTCGCACCTTCAACCCCCGCAAACTGCAGTGCTTGGCACCGAATTAAGCCCGTCGAGCGGTTCTTCTCTAGAATCGTATGCATCGCCTTGAGCTCTGCCTGCCGCCCCATGTCCACCATTCCCGACCAACTCCACTCCCTGCGCCAGTCCCTCGATGCGGAATCGGACAATCAGGCGGTCATTGCGCGCCAGGCGATCGTTGACGAAAACCGCGCCGTCTTCGGCTACGAACTGTTCGACCGCTCGCGTTCGGTGGACGCCCACACGGCTGAAAGCGACGCGGCCCTGCTCTTCAATGCGCTGTCGTTCGCCGACACCGAGGCACTGGTGGGCAAGAAGCTGGTGTTCATCAATTGCACCCATGACAGCCTGGCCGGCGGCCACCTGGAGCTGGTGCACCCCGACAAGGTCGTGCTCGAGGTGCCGCCCATTCCCGGCAACGTGCCCGAAGACATCGAGAACCGCGCCGTGCTGCTCGACGACCTGCGCAAACGCGGGTTTCGCTTCGCCTTCAACCACACCGTGCTGACCCGGGGCTATGCCTCATGGCGCCTGCTGGCCTCGTTCGTCAAGCTCGACATGGTGGCCCTCAAGCCCGAAATGGTGCAACCCTTCGTGCGCTTCGCTCAGGCCAACACCACCGCGCAGCTGATCGCCGAAAAAGTCGAAACCGCCGAACAGCACCAGATGCTTGCCAGCTACGGCATCAAGCTGTTCCAGGGCTACTGGTTCGCCAAGCCGTCGCTGGTCAAGGCGCAGACGATCCGCCCTTCGCAGGCAACCATCCTGCAACTCATCAACCTGGTGCGCAAGCAGGCCACCACCGGCGAAATCGAAGATTTGCTCAAGAAGGACCCGACGCTGTCCTTCAACCTGCTTCGTTTCATCAATTCCTCGGGATTCGGCCTGAGCTGCGAGATCACCTCGTTCCGTCACGCCGTGATGATTCTTGGCCTGAAGAAGCTGTTCCGCTGGGCGGCGCTGCTCATGACGACCTCGCGCAACGGCGGAGCGCCACCGGCCGTGGGCCAGACGGCGGTGGTGCGCGGCCGCCTCATGGAACTGCTGGCCGCCGAACTGTTGTCGCAGGAAGAATGCGACAACGCCTTCGTGGTCGGCGTGTTCTCGCTGCTCGACGCCATGCTCGGCGTGCCGCTCGAGAAGGCGCTGGAGTCCGTCGCCCTGCCCCAGCCCGTGCTCGACGCGCTGCTGCACCGCACCGGCGTGTTCGCGCCATTTCTGGAGCTGACCGAGGCCTGCGAGAGCGGCAACGACGAAGTCTTCGCGCGCACCGCGAATGCGCTGCACCTGTCGAACAAGCAGGTGAACTGGGCGCACCTGCAGGCCCTCACCTGGGC
>JAQGNA010000084.1 GCA_028292075.1 Rhodoferax sp.
GGCCTTGGCAACCGCGCCGGTGTTGTCGATCGCCACCTTGAACGGCAGCTTGCGTGTTTCGGCGTAATTGACGACATAGGCCGGCGGGTCGTACGACATGGCCACGGCCAGTGTGTCGAAGCCCTGCGTGTGGTACTTGTCGTAGGTGGCGATGACCTTGGGCATCTCGGCCACGCAGGTCACGCAGCTGGTGGCCCAGAAATTTACCAGGGTGACCTTGCCCTTCAGGTCGGCGCTGGTCTTCTGGCTGCCATCCAGCAAGACATAGGTGGCCTGCGGCGCCGCCGTGCGACCGGCACCCACATAATAGGCGCCGGAGCCGACCACCAGCAGGGCCGCAACGGCTGTGGCCGCGATCATTGTTCTATTCATGGAAGGTCACCTATGGATCGCCGAGATTTTAATGCCACAGCCTCCGCCTCGTTGGGCGCCTTGCTGCTGGCCACGTACCAGACCGCCCAGGCGCTCTCCATTTCGGACCTGACCGATCAGGAAGCGTCGCAGGGTCTGAAGACCGCCCTAGAGAAAGGTGCGGTGGCGGCTGTCGGCCTGCTGGGTCAACCAGATGGATTCCTCGGCAACGAAAAAGTTCGCATTCCGCTGCCGGGTTTTCTGAACGATGCGGCCAAACTTCTCAAGACCCTGGGACAGGGCAAGCGCGTCGACGAACTCATCACCACCATGAACCGCGCTGCCGAGGCCGCGGTGCCAAAGGCCAAGCCGCTGCTGATCGATGCAGTGAAATCGATGAACGTGACCGACGCCAAGAACATACTGACCGGCGGCGACACTTCGGTGACGCGGTTTTTCTCGGAGAAGACGCGCACGCCCCTTTTTGGCCAGTTTCTGCCGGTGGTCACCCAGGCCACCGAAAAGGTCGGCCTGGCGGCGCAGTACAACCAGGTTGCCGGCAAGGCGGCGGGCTTGGGTCTGCTGAAGAAGGACGACGCCAACATCGAGAACTATGTGACGAACAAGACGCTCGACGGCCTGTTCACCATGATCGGCGAGGAAGAGAAGAAGATCCGCCAGGACCCGGTCGGCGCGGGCAGCGCCATCCTCAAGAAGGTGTTTGGCGCGGTCAAGTAGCCTCTGGCAGCTACGCAGTCCCGCACCCCCGCGGGCGCGGCCGAGCCTACTTGCGCTTGGAAAGGCCGGTCACCAAGGCGCGCGGCAGATGCGTCCGGATGTTTTCAACGCTGACCCGGGTCACCGTGTCGCTCAACCAGCTCGACATGAGCAGTGTGTTGGCGTCGTGCACGATCTCGATCCACGGAAAGAAGGGGTCGCTCTTGGCCAGGTCGGCCTGCAGCGCCTGCAGTGCCGCGTCGTCGCAGCGGTCGTCAAAAATGATGAGCGGCGGCTTTTCCTTGGCGCAGTGCCGCGCGGCACGGGTAGCGTTGGCCGCGCAATTGAGCACCAGCCCCATGTTGAGGCACGTCATTTCAACGCTGCGGCGCAATTCGTCGTCGGCGGTAATCAGCAGCGGCGAGGTGCGCGGCTGGGCTGCGTCGCCCTGGTGCGATGAATCGGCGCGCCAGCGGGTTTCCAGGTGGTCGAGCGCCTCCAGAGGCGGGGCGCTGCTACGCTGAAATTCGAGCGTCAGCGTGGTTTCGGTGGCAAACACCGAGCGGGTCACCTTCACGCCCATGGTGCGGGCGATCTCCATCAGCAGGTACCACGAAAATTTTTCGAACTCGGGCGGCGTTTCAGCGAATTCGCCTGCCTCTGGCAGCGGGCGGGCGGTGAAGCGGAGTGTGCTGAACTCGGGCGAACTTTCGAGGTACAACACCACGTCGAGCTGATGGCCGCGCAGCGACATCCACTCCACACCGGCGTCGACCAGGCTGATCAGCAGGCCGGGGTCGAAGATCACCTCCACCGGCTGGATCTGCTGCTGCGAGACGATGCCCAGCAGTTGCAGCCGCGGCATGTGCTCGGCCAGCGCCTGGGTGACCAGAATGTCGAGCCGCAGCTTTTCGAGCGACTGCCGCAGGCGGCCGTTGGCCAGGCGCGCCAACTGCTGGCTCTGCATGGCGGTCTTGCGGGCGCCGTCGATCATGGCACCGAGCTGCTGCACTTCGGCCCGCGAGATCTTGCCCGACTGGAGAAAGCTTTGGACCAGCATCTGCATCTGCGACAGCGGCTCGGCCAGTTGCAGGCCGATGACGCCGGCGATGTCGAGCTGCGCAAAGCCGGCCTGGGTCCCGGGTTGGCTCAAGGGGCTTTGCGAAGAAGACGAGAACGGGGGGCCTGAGGACATCGAAAAACCACCTTTGCAGCCGAGGGGAGGCGTGGGCCGGAGCTCCGGCGGCCGCGCCGCCTTCCCGCGTAAGCCGGTGCCACAAGTGTATAGGCTGTGCAACCGTGGCGATGCCGCGGGGCCGCGTTGATCCACCTTCCAGCGGCCGGCGCCGGGCCGCTCATAATTGCCTGATGCCAGGCTACAACAAGGTTCTTTTCTCGCTGATCGCCTTGGGGCTTGCGGCCTGCCAGCCCGCGCTCAACTGGCGCGAGACCCGCTCCGATGCGCATCCCCTCGTGGCATTGCTGCCGTGCAAGCCCGACAGGGGTAGCCGCGAGGTGCCGATGGGCGGCGCCCCGGTGAAGCTCGACATGCTGGGCTGCGAAGCCGCCGGCAGCATGTTCGCCGTCTCGCATGTGCGGCTGGGCGATCCGGCCGATGCCGGCGCCATGCTGGCCGGCTGGCGCACCGCCGTGCTGGCCAACCTGCATGCGGCAAACGCGCAGGACCAACCGTTCAGTCCGCCGGGCAGCCTGGGCTTGGCCCAGGCCGTTCGCACGCGTGCCATCGGCCAGGGGCCTGACGGGCGGCCGGTGGCGGCAGAGGCGGTGTGGTTCGCGCATTCGGGGCCGGACGGCGTGGATTTGTTCCATGCGGTGGTGTATGCCGAGCGACAGGATGCCGCGTTGGGGACTGCGGCCGAAACGTTTTTTGCCGGTCTGCGGTTCGAATAGGCGACCCGGCGGGCCACGGCGGCGGTGGCCACACCGGCCTCACCCATAATTGCACCCAATGAACAGCATTCTCATCATCGCCCACGCCCCGCTGGCCCATGCCCTGCGGCAGTGTGCGCTGCACGTCTTTCCCGATTGCGAACACGGTGTGATCGCCATCGACGTGCAACCCAATGTCTCGCCCGAAGAAACCATGGGCATGGCCCGTGTGGCCATGCAGCAGCTGAACACCTCACACACCCTGGTGCTGACCGACGTGTTCGGCGCCACGCCTTGCAACGTGGCCCAGAAACTGGTCGACGGCGTGCGCTCGCGGCTGATCACCGGCGTCAACCTGCCCATGTTGTTGCGCACGGTGAGCTACCGCCATGAAACCCTGGACGCGCTGGTGGCGCGGGCCATGGTCGGCGGCACGCAGGGCATCATGCAGGTGGCGATCACCGCACCACAAAATCAGGCCCGAAAGAAGAATGATCCAAACCACCACGACCATCAACAATAAATTAGGCCTTCACGCCAGGGCGTCGGCCAAACTGACGAAGCTGGCCGGCAGCTTTCCCTGCGAGGTCTGGATCGCCAAGGGCGAGCGGCGCGTCAATGCCAAGAGCATCATGGGTGTGATGATGCTGGCCGCCGGCATCGGCTCCAGTGTCACGCTCGACACCGATGGCGCCAGGGAGCAGGAGGCGATGGACGCGCTCCTCGCCCTCATCGCGGACAAATTCGGCGAGGGCGAATGACCTTTTCCATCCACGGTTTGCCCGTCGCGCGTGGCATTGCCATCGGGCGGGCGGTGCTCGTCGCTTCGAGCCGCGTGGATGTGGCGCATTACTTCATCGAGCCGACCCGGGTGGCGGCGGAGATCGACCGGGTGCGCGACGGCCGCAATGCGGTGGCTGACGAAATCGTACGGCTGCAGCACGACATGCCCAAAGACGCGCCGGCCGAACTCACGGCCCTGCTCGACGTGCACCTCATGCTGCTGGAGGACGAAACGCTCATCTCCGGCGTGAAGCACTGGATCACGGACCGCCTCTACAACGCCGAATGGGCGCTGACCACGCAACTCGAGATCATCGCGCGCCAGTTCGACGAAATGGAGGACGAGTACCTGCGCGAGCGGAAGGCCGACCTCGAGCAGGTGGTCGAACGCATCCTGCGCTACATGCGCGGCGTGGCTTCCCCGGTGGCGCCGCCGCCTGCAGTGCGTCGGGGGAGCGGTCAGGCCCGCCAGCAAGACCTGCTGCTCGACGACACCGTCGATGTGCCGCTGGTGCTGATTGCGCACGACCTCTCGCCGGCCGACATGCTGCAGTTCAAGCAAAGCGTGTTCGCCGGCTTCGTGACCG
>JAQGNA010000121.1 GCA_028292075.1 Rhodoferax sp.
GCCGTCAGGACCGGGTGCAGCTGTAGCTGGCGGCCAGGTTCACGTCGCCGGCGCCGTTGTAACGTGGCCAGGCCGGGTAGACGCACAGGGGCCGCGTGCGGGCGTTGTTGCCGGCCTTGGAATCGGCCACGGTCAACGTGCCGGGTGCCGCCCCGTTCTCGACCCAGGCCTCCAGCGCGCCCAGCGAATCCCAGGCGGCGATGAACTGGCCCGTGCCATGTCCGAAGCCCGGCACCATGTAGAAGCGCAGGAACTCGTCAAGCCCGGGCTGGCCGAACTTCCCCACCAGCCGGTCGTAGTAGTCGATGGTGTTGTACGGCGTGACCGCCGAATCCACCGTGCCGTGCATCAACAGCAGCTTGCCACCCCGCGCCTTGAAGGCCGAGATGTCCACATCGCTCGCGTCGACCAGGTTGGACACGGCCTTCAGCCGATCGGCATAGGCGGCGGGGTTGAAGGTGAGCGAGTCGACGGTGGGGTCGCGGGTGACGAAGTAACGCACCATCGGATCGGCCAGCACATGCAGGCCGAAATCGGTGACGGCGGTCGGCGGCGACGATGGCACGGGCCGCGTGCCGAAGCCGAACAGGCCCGACCAGTCGGCCCCTTCCAGAATAGGCCAGCGCGCGAACGAGGTGATGCCGCCCTGCAACGCAAAACCCAGGTCGAACCGCGAATTCACCGTGTTGACCACGGCGATCTGCGGGTCCGAAAGGCAGGTGTTGCCGGTGTCCGCGCCACCCGGGCAGCGCAGGCTCGAGAGCGCGAAGGCGGTCCGGCAAGCCGCCACATTGGAGATGACGCCATCGGCCACGCCGTCGAGGCCGTCGCAGGTGCCCATGACCGCGTTCTGCAGCAGCGCGATCTTGCCCGGGCTGAGCCACCCCGCGCCGCCGTTGGCATACACGGCCTTGCCCAGCGCATTGCCGTCGGCTTGCAGCATCGTGAAGTCATAGACCGGGTGGATGGCGATGGCACCGTCGTAGTCGGCCGGCCAGCGCTGAACCACCAGAAAGGCCTCGTGGCCGCCCTGCGAATTGCCGGCAAAATAAAAGCGCGCCGGCGCCTTGGCATAGCGTGACCGGATCAGCGACATGGCGACGTCGTGCGTCTTCTTCAGCTGGTCGCCGCCAAAGTTTGCGAGGGCCTCGTCGTTGAGCGCGAACGAGCCGTCCGCCGTCGCACCCACGTGGCCCGAGTCGCTGCCAAGTGTGGCGTAGCCGCGACCGAGCGGCGTGGCGGTGCCGATGGGGCCGTAGGGCACTTGTCCGAGGCCGGTGACCAGCGTGCCGTTGTAGCCGCCACCTCCGCGTTGCAGCGCCTTGCCGTTCCAGTTGCTCGGCAGGTTGACCTCCATGTTGATGTCGGGCGCCCGCGGGTCGACCGGATGGATCGCGGCAAGCACCTTGCAATATTCGCCCTCGGTGTTGCCACTGGCCGACGCCGTCACCAGCGTGGCCGATTTGACCTCGGCACCGGTGGTGGGCCGCCCGATGGCGGACGCCGGAATTCGCGTGGCCGCCAGCTGCTCGCAGGCCGAGCGCGGGTCGGCCGAAGTCGAGCCGCCCCCGCCACCACCTCCACAGCCCGCGACCACGGCCCCGGCCAGGATCGCCGCCCAGCCGGCGTTGGCCTTTTGAATGTTCAGAATCATGTCTCAGTCCTTGTTCATCAGCGCTTCGGGCCAGCGCCTGGCATGACCTCACCGGGCCCGTCTACCATGGCCCGTCGAGAGACCGGCACAGGCGTCCGGCCGTGTGCCGCGGCCAGTATGGGCACGCGGCCGGCCAGGGTCAATTCAGGGTGTGCCCTGATGCCGCGGTACGGCCGAGCAGGGCTTGGTACCCGGGCCGCACGGCGGCGCACGCGGCGGGCACGGCGCGGGTCATCGACTGTTGAATTGCGCGGCATTGGCCTTATCTGCGCTGTCATGCCAGTGCCGCCCCCGCTTCTTCATTTTGAACATGCCAAACATGCCGAACATGCCGGCATCGACTTCGCGCAGCCGGCCCATGCGGTGGCGCACCAGCTCATCGGCGTGACGCTCCTGGTGGACGGCGTGGGCGGCCGCATCGTGGAGACCGAGGCCTACGACCAGGATGACCCGGCCTCGCACAGCTTTTCGGGGCCCACGCCGCGCAACCAGGCGATGTTCGGGCCCCCGGGGCATGTGTACGTCTACCGCTCCTACGGTCTGCACTGGTGCCTGAACCTGGTGTGCCGCGAGGCTGGACACGGCGCCGGGGTGCTGATCCGGGCACTTGCGCCCACCGACGGCATCGCGACCATGCAGCATCGCCGCGGCACCGATGACCTGCGGCTGCTCTGCAGCGGCCCTGGCCGTGTGGGCCAGGCGCTGGGGGTGAACGCGGGCAGCAACGGGCAGTCGCTGGCCGGGCCGGTGTTCGCGTTGCGCGGGCCGGGCGACGAGACGCCATGGGAGGTGCTGGCCGGGCCGCGCATCGGCATCAGCAAGGCGGCCGAGGTGCCGTGGCGTTTTGGTGCCGCCGGCTCGCGGTTTCTGAGCAAACCCTTCGCCCGGCCATCCGCCTCCGGACAGCGCTGAATCGGAGCCGCCCGGGAATTTCGGGCGTTCCCTTGCGGCCCGACCATGGCATCATTCGCGCCTTCGTGCAGGCCGCCGGCCCGGTGGAACGTCCGCCGGCCCACCAGGGCGACGCTGCCTCAAAGGAAAAGCTTCTATGTTGCTCGCCCCACCCGGCACCGACGCCGGGTTCATCGCCTCCCTCGGGTCGAACGGCACGACCCGTTCGGTCCTGGCATTCGACTGGGCGCAAACCCCCCTGAATGCGATGGCGCAATGGGACGTCACCTTGCGCTGCGCGGTGGCGCTGGTGAGCCGCTCACCGGTTGCCATGGCCCTGCTGTGGGGCCCCGACGGCATCATGGTCTACAACGAAGCCTATGCGGCTGTCGCCGGCGACAAGCACCCGGAAGCACTGGGCATGCCGCTCGCAGCGGTCTGGCCCGAGGCGGCCGACTTCAACCGGTCCAACCTGGCGGAGGTGCTGGCTGGCAAGTCGACCTCGTACCGGGACGCCTGCTTTCGGCTCACGCGCTCGGGCATCAGCGCGGACTGCTGGTTCGACCTCGACTATTCGCCGGTGTTCGATGCCGCGGGCACGGCGGTCGGTGCGCTCGCCGTGGTGGTGGAAACCACCAGGCAGGTGCTGACCGCGCGGCGGCTCGAAGAGGAACGCGGGCGCTTCGTCGAACTGTTCGAACAGGCGCCGACCTTCATGGCGGTGCTGCGCGGTCCGGAGCACCGCATCGAACTGACCAACCCCGGCTATGCCCAACTGGTGGGCCACCGCGAAGTGCTGGGAAAGCCGGTGGCCGAGGCCCTGCCCGAGATGGCGGCACAGGGCTATGTCGACCACCTCGACGAGGTCTATCGCTCGGGCAAGGCTTTCACCGGCAGCAACGCGCGCTACGTCGTGCAAGCCGCACCCGGGGGCGAAGCGAGCGAGCGCTTCATCGACTTCGTGTTCCAGCCGATGAAGAATGCGAACGGCGAAGTGACCGGCATCTTTCTGGAAGGGGTGGACGTCACCGGCCGCATGGTGGCGCAGGCCGAAGTGCAGGCGGTCAATCTGCGCAACCGGCAGATCCTGGACAGCGCCATCGACTACGCCATCATGGCCTTCGATCTCGACGGCCGCATCACCCGCTGGAACCGGGGCGCCGAACGCGTCTTCGGCTGGCGCGAGGAAGAGATGCTGGGCCATGACGGCTCGCGCTTTTTCACGCCCGACGACCTGGCCGCGGGGCGCCTGGCCGCCGAGATTCGGGCGGCCCTGGCAGGTGACGTGGGCACCGACGAACGCTGGTACCTGCGCCGATCGGGCGAGCGCTTCTGGGCCAGCGGCGAGGTGACGCCGCTGCGGGCGGACGACGGCAGCGTGGCCGGCTTCGTGAAGGTGCTGCGCGACCGCACCAAGGAACACCAGACCGCCGCGGCGCTGGTGCAGTCGGAGCAGCAGTTGCACCGCGCCCAGGAGGCGGGCGGCGTGGGCACCTTCGCCATCGACATGGCCACCGACGCACTGGACGGCACCCCTCAGTTCTACCGCATCTTCGGCTTGCCCGAGAACCAGCGCGTGGCGGCCGCCGAGATCGAGCAGCTGGTGCTGCCGGAGGACCAGATGATTTGCTCCGACAGCCGCCGGCGCCACAGCGAAACGGCGCCGCTCGATGTCGAATACCGCATCCGCCGCGCGAACGACGGCGCCCTGCGCTGGATCGCCCGCAAGGCCGAGTTCGAACGCGACGCCGATGGCAAGGCGGTGCGCATGGTCGGCGTGGTGCAGGACATCACCGAGCGGCGCGCCACGTTGCAGGCGCTGGAAGACAGTGCCGCGCAGTTCCGCACTTTCGCGCAGGCCTTGCCGAACCATGTCTGGACCTCGCTGCCCGACGGCATGCTCGACTGGTTCAACGACCGGGTCTACGAATACAGCGGCGCCGAACGCGGCGCCATCGACGGCGGCCGCTGGACCAGCCTGGTGCATCCGGACGACATCGCCGCCGCCACCACGGCCTGGCAAGACAGCCTGGCCGCGGGCAAGCTCTACGAGACGGAATTCAGGATCCGGCGCGCCGACGGTGCCTACCGCTGGCACCTGGTGCGCGGCCTGCCCCTGCGCACCGCGGGCGGCGGCATCAGCCGCTGGATCGGCACCAACACCGACATCCACGAGCACAAGCTGGTGCAGGTGGAGAGCCGGCGCGACCGCGACCGCATCTGGACGCTGTCCCAGGAACTGATGCTGATCTGCGATTTCGACGGGGTGATCGCCGCCGTGAACCCCACGGCGACGCGGCTGCTGGGTTGGGCCAAGGACGAGATGGTCGGCTACCGGCTGAACGACTTCATCCATCCCGACGACCGCGAGCCGACCGCCGCCGAAGTGGGCAAGCTGGCCCTTGGCGTCACCACCCTGGCGTTCGAGAACCGCTACCGCACAAAGGACGGCGGCTACCGCCTGCTGAGCTGGACGGCCGTGCCCGACGTGGGGTTCATCCACGCCATTGCCCGCGACGTGACACGCGAACGCGCCACCGAGGACGCGCTGCGGCAGTCGCAGAAGCTCGAGGCCATCGGCCAGTTGACCGGCGGGGTGGCCCACGATTTCAACAACGTGCTGGCAGTGATCCAGAACTCGATCGAGTTGCTGCGGCGCAAGGAGCTGCCGGACGAAAAGCGCGTGCGCTTCATGGACGCCATCTCGAACGCCGTGATCCGCGCCACCAAGCTGACTGGCCAGCTGCTGGCCTTCGCGCGGCGGCAGGCGCTGCAACCCACGGTGTTCGATGCCGGCCAGAACACGCGCGCCGTCAGCGAGATGCTCGGCAGCCTCACCGGCTCGCGCATCGAGATCGCGCTGACGCTGGCCGAACATCCCTGCCACGTGCATGCCGACCCGAGCCAGTTCGACACCGCCCTGGTGAACCTGGCGGTCAACGCGCGCGATGCCATGGGCGAAAACGGCACGCTGACCATCGAGGTGAAGGAGGTCGATGCCATTCCGGGCCAGGCCAGCCTGCCCCCGCTGGTCGGCCCCTTCGTGGCCGTGTCGGTGAGCGACACCGGCACCGGTATCGCACCGGAGCACCTGCAGCAGATCTTCGAGCCGTTCTTCACGACCAAGGGCGTGGGCCATGGCACGGGGTTGGGCCTTTCGCAGGTCTTCGGTTTCGCCAAGCAGTCGGGCGGCGACATCCGCGTGGAAAGCACCGTGGGGCGAGGCAGCCGGTTCACGCTCTACCTGCCACGGGCGGTCGGCGCGGCAGACGCGCTGGGCGCCGCCGGGCGCGAGGGCGAGCTGTCCATGGGCGCCGGCCGCTGCATCCTGGTGGTCGAGGACAACCTGCATGTGGCCGCAGCCGTCGAGATGACCCTGCAGGAGCTTGGCTACGCGACCTTGCTGGTCGGCGACGCCGAAGAAGCCCTGACCGCGCTGGCCCAGGACGCCACCCGCTTCGCCGCCGTGTTCACCGACGTCGTCATGCCCGGCATGAGCGGCATCGAACTCGGGCACGAGGTGCGCCGGCGGCATGGCAGGCTTCCGGTGCTGCTGTCCAGCGGATACAGCTATGTGGTGGCGCAGAACGCCGACCTCGGATTTCGCCTGCTGCAGAAACCGTATTCGGTGGACGACCTGGCGCAGGCCCTGAAAGAGACGATCGGTTGACCCAGGCCGGCAGCCCGCCGGGGTCGCCCGCCGGACCAACACGACAACGCGCTCCGGTCCTACGCGGCAGGCCATCGGGCGCGCCTATGGTCTGCTCATGAAGGGAACTGCCATGAAGCAGATCGTGATCTCTCTCTCCATTCCGGATGAGCTGTACGAACGGATGGAACAGGACCGACAAACCGGCATCGCCGATGCGAGGCTGCACAACGCCATCGTCGAGACCATCCAGCGCCACTACCTTCCTCGACCCGAGGCTCTGGCGAACGCCCCCGAAGGCAGGCGGCCGGGCTACTACGGCCGCATGCCCGATTCCGCCGAAACCGGCTGGGGCGAGGAGTGGTCCAGCCGCTGGAGCGACCTGAAGGCCGAACGCTCGGCCCGCACCCGCCGTGACACCGTTGCGCCCACGGCACCCGACCCCGATCGAAGAAAGAAGTGACGCGGCCACCGCATTGGTCGGCGCGGCTGAATCCACGGAGCGCCGGCCTGCGTACCCGCTGAAGGCGCCGGCCGCCGGCCCGCGCCACTCCCTCAGCGAACACGATGAAGAAAATAGACCTGTCCGTGGTGGTTTCGGAAGCGTTGTTTCAACGATGGCAGTCCCTGCCGGCGTCGTGCAATGCGGATGTCAACGCGGCGTTGCTCGACTGCCTTGAGCGCCTGTGCGAGGCGCATGCCAGGAACGCCACGCCCCATCCCGATCGCCGTGCGCTGCCGCAGATGGGGCAATCGGACTGGGGACAGGCCTGGTCGCGCCGGTGGACCGACTTCGAAGCGCAGCGCTACGCCCGGAAAACTGGCGACGATGTCGTGCCGCCCCCGGACGCGACGTGAACGGTTGAGCTGACCTCTTTCGTCAGGCGGCCAGGCCAGCGCGAGGGCTGGTCGCCGTCAGCCTTGATCGGCAGGGGAAGCGCCTCGGCGGCGCCGCGAGCACTGCGTTGCCGCACAACTTTTGCCGTTTGCTCTTGAAACCGGCGAACTTGGCCTTATCATTAGCACTCGTCGGGCAGGAGTGCTAACACCTCCCTACACCATTGAGAAGCGCCGAATCATCGGCGCCGACTGATACCAAACCCTACCGTTCAAATCTAGGAGATGCAATGAACCTTCGTCCTTTGGCCGATCGCGTGATCGTCAAGCGTGTTGACAGCGAAACCAAGACCGCCTCCGGCATCGTCATCCCCGACGCAGCCGCCGAAAAGCCTGATCAGGGCGAAGTCCTGGCCGTTGGCCCGGGCAAGCGCACCGACAAGGGCGAACTGACCGCACTGACCGTCAAGGTCGGCGACCGCGTCCTGTTCGGCAAGTACAGCGGCCAGACCGTCAAGGTCAACGGCGATGAATTGCTGGTGATGAAGGAAGACGACCTTTTCGCTGTTGTCGAAAAGTAATTCGCCTCTCGTCCACCCCTATTTTTAAATCTCAGGAGAAATCAACATGGCAGCAAAAGACGTAGTCTTCGGCGGTGAAGCCCGCGCACGCATGATCGAAGGCGTGAACATCCTGGCCAACGCGGTCAAGGTCACCCTCGGCCCCAAGGGTCGCAACGTGGTGCTGGAGCGCTCGTTCGGCGCCCCTACCGTGACCAAGGACGGTGTGTCCGTGGCCAAGGAAATCGAACTCAAGGACAAGCTGCAGAACATGGGCGCCCAGCTCGTGAAGGAAGTGGCCTCCAAGACCAGCGACAACGCTGGTGACGGCACCACGACCGCAACCGTGCTGGCACAGGCCATCGTTCGCGAAGGCTTCAAGTACGTTGCCGCCGGCATCAACCCGATGGACCTGAAGCGCGGCATCGACAAGGCCGTCACGGCCCTGGTCGAAGAGCTGAAGAAGGCTTCCAAGCCCACCACCACCTCCAAGGAAATCGCGCAAGTCGGCTCCATCTCGGCCAACAGCGACGAAACCATCGGCAAGCTCATCGCTGACGCGATGGACAAGGTCGGCAAGGAAGGCGTGATCACCGTCGAAGACGGCAAGTCGCTGGACAGCGAACTCGACGTCGTCGAAGGCATGCAATTCGACCGCGGCTACCTGTCGCCCTACTTCATCAACAACCCCGAAAAGCAATCCGCGCTGCTCGACAATCCTTTCGTGCTGCTGTACGACAAGAAGATCAGCAACATCCGCGATCTGCTGCCGACCCTGGAACAGGTCGCCAAGTCGGGCCGTCCGCTGCTGATCATTGCCGAAGAAGTCGAAGGCGAAGCCCTGGCGACGCTGGTGGTCAACACGATCCGCGGCATCCTGAAGGTCGTCGCTGTCAAGGCACCTGGCTTCGGCGACCGCCGCAAGGCCATGCTCGAAGACATCGCCATCCTGACGGGCGGCAAGGTCATCGCTGAAGAAGTCGGCCTGACGCTCGAAAAAGTGACGCTGGCCGACCTCGGCCAAGCCAAGCGCATCGAAGTGGGCAAGGAAAACACCATCATCATCGACGGCTCCGGTGCCGCTGCCGACATCGAAGCCCGCGTCAAGCAAGTGCGCGTGCAGATCGAAGAAGCGACCAGCGACTACGACCGTGAAAAGCTGCAAGAGCGCGTGGCCAAGCTGGCCGGCGGTGTTGCCGTGATCAAGGTCGGCGCTGCCACCGAAGTCGAAATGAAGGAAAAGAAGGCCCGCGTCGAAGATGCACTGCACGCGACCCGCGCTGCCGTGGAAGAAGGCGTTGTGGCTGGCGGCGGCGTGGCTCTGCTGCGCGCCAAGCAAGCTGTCGGCGACTCCATCAAGGGCGACAACGCTGACCAGGACGCCGGCATCAAGCTGGTGTTGAAGGCCATCGAAGCGCCTCTGCGCGAGATCGTCAACAACGCCGGTGGCGAAGCTTCGGTGGTGGTGAACGCTGTGTTGGCCGGCAAGGGCAACTACGGCTTCAACGCGGCCAACGACACGTATGGCGACATGCTCGAACTGGGCATCCTGGACCCAACCAAGGTCACCCGCACCGCACTGCAGAACGCCGCTTCCGTGGCCTCCCTGCTGCTGACGACCGAAGCCATGATCGCCGAGGCTCCGAAGGACGAAGCCGGCGCTGGCGGCGGCATGCCTGACATGGGCGGCATGGGTGGCATGGGCGGCATGGGCATGTGAGCTTGCTCACCCCCAGGTTGCGCACTGCGTGTCGCGCCCACCCCCTTGCAGGGGGCGACACCAGCGGCCCGGCAAAGCCGGTTCCGCGGTGTCCCTGGAAGGGGTCGCGCGCACGTCGTTGGTAATCTGAAAGGCCCCGTGGCGAAAGCTGCGGGGCTTTTTTAATTCAGGGCTCTGATGGTGCACTGCGTGGCACGCGCAACTTGCGCGGGGCACAACCTTCGGACTGGCAAAACAGATCCGTGGTTGTCCTGGAAGGGGCGGCCGATGCGCGCTTGTGATCTGAAAGGACCCGTAGCGAAAGCTGCGGGGCTTTTTTCATGGGGGCGTGAGTTGCTGGACGTAGGCTGCGGCGGCGGGGGACAGCATGCGGTCGACGCGGGTCACGAGGTAGATCGGCGGCACGTTCACCGGAAGGGCCAGGGGCACGATCTGGAGCAGGCCGAGGCGCGCGTAATGTTCGGCTTGGGACTGCGGCATGACGGCGAGCATGTCCGATATTTCGAGCAGCGCGGTGATGGCGATGGCGGAGGCGGTTTCGGTGATGTCGAGCCGGGGGTTGAGGCCGGCCTGGTGCAGGGCGGCTTCGAAGTGGCCGCGCTGGGGCGAGCCGGGCGGCTGGAGGATCCAGGGCCAGCACACGAGGTCGGCCAGGGTGACGGTGGCCCGCTCGAACAGCGGATGACCACCGCGCGCCACCACCACCTGCGATTCGCCAAGGAGCAGCGTGCAGCGATAGGCGTCGGCATCGTTGCCGGGCGTGAGGCGGCCCAGCATCAGGTCGACCTCGCCGCGGCCGAGTTGCGCCAGCATCACGTTGCTGGTCTCCACCATGACGGACACAGCCACCTTGGGATGCCGCCGCTTGAACTCGATCAGCGATGGCGCCACCAGTTCGGGCACGGCGCCAGGGACGCTGCCGATGCGCAGCACCCCGGAGAGGCCCGCCCGCAGCGCCGACATCTCATGGCGCACGGTGCCGAAGTCGGTCAGCACCTGCTTCGCATAGCGCACCAGCACCTCGCCGAAAGCCGTGGGCGCCATGCCGCGGGCCTGCCGTGTGAAAAGCGCCACGCCCATGGTCTCCTCCAGCTGCTGCAAGAGCTTGGTGGCGGCGGGCTGGCTCATGTGCATGGCCGTGGCCGCGCGGCCCAGGTTGCGCTGTGCGTCGAGGGCGGCGAGCAGCAGCAGCTGGCGCGTCTTCAGGCGCAGCAGCAGGCTGTGGTCGGCCAGGCTCGGGAGCTGTGGCCCCGATGGGGCGGTACCCGGCACGGGTTCGTTGGGGGGCGTCATCACCATTTGGATATGAATTCTTCAGCATATTCGATTGGAAAAGAATGGCAAAGACCCGTAGTCTCTGGCCCAAGTCGGCATTGCACCGGCCCGAACGGA
>JAQGNA010000170.1 GCA_028292075.1 Rhodoferax sp.
CGCCATTCTTGCGGCGGTTCCAGATCTCGCCGTCCCAGCGGCCTTCGTCGTTCAGCGTTTTCCACATGGCCTGGAAGAACTCGGGCTCGTGCTGGCCCGACGCCAGCATGCCAGGGTCGCGGCCCAGCACCTCGGCCGCCTCGTAGCCGGTGATCTCGGTAAAAGCGCCGTTCACCATGATCATGCGGTTGCGCTCGTCGGTGATCATGATGCCGTCGGTGCTCTGCTCCAGCACCCGCCCGGCCAGTTCGAGCTTGGTCGCGGCGATGCGCTGGTCGGTGATGTCGCGGCGCACCACCAGCAGGTGCAGGCGCTGGCCGCGGCGGCCGAAGGTGGGCACGCGCACCACGTCGAAGGAGCGGATGTTGCCCTGCCCGTCGTCCGTCGTCTCCTGCATGTGCGACGCCCGGCCGGATTGCCACGTGGCCTCTTCGGCCAGGGCGCTGTGGCGCAGGCCGGCGCTGGCCGGATGGTCGCGGTTGGCGATCTCGAGATTGGTGAAGCCGTAGGCCTCCTGTTCCGTGAGGCCCAGCACCGCCCGCGCGGCCGGGTTGGTCAGGAGCCAACGGCTTTCGCCGTCCTTGAGGTAGACCATGTCCGGCAAATGGCGGAACACCGAATTGAGCAGCTTGTCGCGGTCACGCAGCAGGCGGTCGGCCTCGGAACGGGCGGTCACGTCGAGGCCGATCCACCACAGCTGCCGACTGGCGCCCTCGGGCCCGAGCCCGCCGATGGCCGACCAGGCAATGCGGCGCTTCTGGCCGGTCTTGGTGGTGAGGGTCCACTCCATGTTCCTGAAGTCAGGGCCGGCCTCCATCACGTCGGCCAACTTGCGCGAGAGGTACACCGGCTCTGGGTAAAGCAGCTGCAGCGCGCCCGGGTTGCCCACGATTTCCTCGCTGCGGTAGCCCGTCAACAGCTCACATTCCTGGTTCCAGAACAGGATGGTCTTCTGCGCCAGGTCGAGCGCGCTCACCAGCACCGGCAGGCGGTTCAGCACCTCGAGAACGGGCGCAGCGATGGGCGTGACCGATGTGCCCAGACCAGTACCGGCGAACGGCCCCAGCACTTCCCCGGCTTCGAGATAGAAGTGGTCGTTGGCGTTGAAGCCTTCGGCCGTGATCATCATCGGCCTGGGGTTGGGAGATTCGGAGTCCAAAAGCGGGTCCTGCGGGCCTTGAAAGAAAGCGGGAAGTCATGGACGGACCCCGCTCAGCGGATGTGGTTGCTCGGCACATTGGTGCGCAAACAGTGCAACTGCCAATGGCGCGGATCCATGTTAGTGCATGTCGTGCGGTTTTCAGCGAGAACCACACTGCAGGTTCGCTGGAGCGGCGGCAATCCCTCGCAAATATGACGGAGGCGCGAGGCTCCAACCCGCCGGTCTGCATGCGAAGTGAAACTGCCGCCAGGGCAAGGGCAACGGCCCAGCGTCACCCACGACCCCTGGTTTCAGACGGATGGTTGCCAGCCGATGCGTGCCAACGTCACGGCGACCCAGGACTGGTCGAGCCTTCCGGCGGCGATGTCCTGCAGGGTCTTTTTCTCGGCTTTCATCTTGGCCTCGGCCGCGGCAAGCACCTCTTCCGCGGCGTCGATGGGCACGCAAAGCAAGCCGTCGACGTCCCCCAGCATCAGGTCGCCCGGGTGGATGACCATGCCGTCGATGGCAATCGGCACATTGATTTCGCCAGGGCCGTCCTTGTACGGTCCACGGTGGGTGACACCAGCGGCGTAAACCGGAAACTTGCCCGCGCCGATCACATCGAGATCACGTATGGCACCGTTGATGACCATGCCGGCCACCCCGCGGCTCATCGCATAGGTCGTCATCAGCTCGCCGATGAGCGCATTGGTGAGATCGCCGCCGCCATCCACCACGATGACGTCGCCGGGTTGCGCCATCTCCAGCGCCTGGTGAATCATGAGGTTGTCGCCCGGGCGGGTCTTCACCGTCAGCGCCGGTCCGGCCAGCCGCCCCGCGCTGTGCATCGGGCGCAGGCGTGCACCGCCCGCGGTCATGCGTGACATGCAGTCGCTCACGTTGGCAACCGGCACCGCGCCGAAGGCCCGGACGAGAGCGGCGCTCACCTGGCGTGGACGAGGGAAAATTTGAAGACCGATCATGGCGTTGGCTCCTGGTGTCTGTTTCTGGAAAGATAGCTCGTGTTCAGCTGCGACAGCGATGTGACGCCCAGCAATCCCATGTTCCGCAGGATCTCAAGCCGCAGCAGGTCGATGGCCTTGCGCACTCCGGCCTCGCCGCCCACGGCCGCGGCGAAGGTGAAAGGTCGGCCGACAAAGACGAAACTGGCGCCGAGGGCCAGCGCCTTCAGCACGTCGCTGCCGCGGCGAATGCCGCTGTCGATCATGACCGGCATGCCCGGGCAGGCGGCCACGATGCCGGGCAGCACGCGCAGCGGCGCGACCGACCCATCGAGCTGGCGCCCACCATGGTTGGACACGATCACGCCGTCCACCCCGGCCTCTTGCGCGAGAGTGGCATCGCGCGCATCGAGCACGCCCTTGACGACCAGTTTGCCTGGCCACAACGCCCTGACCATGCGCAGATGGCGCCAGTTCAGGTGACCGCGGTCCGACAGGTCGCGCTCCACGTGCGGCGAAAGAATGGGTGCGCCCCGGTGGGCATCGCTGTTCTCGAAATGCGGCATGCCATGCTTCACGAGCGTGCGCAGGAAGGTGCCGAAAAGCCAGCGTGGATGGGTGACGCCCTGCCAGGCCAGCCTGAGGCTGGGCCGCACCGGGATCGAGAATCCCGCGCGCACATTGTTTTCGCGGTTGGCGGCGACGGGGGTGTCCAGCGTGATCACCAGCGTCTCGTAGCCCGCTGCCCGGACGCGCTCGAGCAGGGCCTGGATGCCGGCGTCGTCCCCCGGCAGGTAGGCCTGAAACCACGCGCCCGGATTGGCCTCGGCAAGCTCCTCCAGCCGGATCAGCGACGAACCGCTCATGACCATGGGAATGTTGGCGCCACGCGCCGCCAGCGCCATGGCCAGGTCGCCGCGGTAGGCCGACAGCGCGGCAAGTCCCATGGGCGCAATGCCGAAGGGCGCGTCGTAGCTGCGCCCGAACAGGCTGGCGCAAGATTCCCGCCGGCTGATGTCCACCAGCGAGCGCGGGATGAAGTCGTAGTCCGCGTAGGCCTCGCGGTTGGCCCGCAGCGAACGATTCGTCTCCGCCGCGCCGGAGATGTAGCTGTACACCGGCCATGGGAGGTGACGCCGAGCCGCGTCGTCGAAATCGTCCAGGCACAAGGCACGGGACGCCGGGCCGCGAAGCCGTACGGGCGTTGGGGCGGTGGCGGCCATTGCAGTCGTGCCGGTCGGCGTGGAAGTGGCAGTTGGCGTGCTCATCGCGGGGATGTGCTCAACGGCGCCGCCGGCTCGATCGAACGCGGGATCGACTGCCCCGACAGCGAGAACACCTGCAGCGCGAGCGCGCACCAGTCCCAGTCACCCCGGCCTTCTTTGCACATGGCGTCCAGCAGGCGTTCGGCCACAGCCGCGGCCGGCAGCACGGTGCCGGTGGCCGAGGCGCTGGCCAGCGCCAGGCGAATGTCCTTGCGCATCAGCACCGCCCGAAAGCCGGGCGTGAATGAGCCGGCAACGATGCGTGGACCGTGCTTCTCCAGCGAGAAGCTGCGGGCGGCACCGCCCATCAACACTTCCCGCATCACCCCCTGGTCAACCCCTTCCGCGGTGGCCAGCGCCATGGCGTCGGCCACGCCGAGCAAGGCGGCGGCCACTGCCACCTGGTTGCAGGCCTTCACCGCCTGGCCCGCGCCCACGTCGCCCACGTGGGTGATGGTCTTGCAGAACGCGCCCATGGCCTGGCGGCAGGCTTCCACCGCCTCTACCGAGCCGCCCACCATGCAACCCAGCGTACCGGCCTGCGCGCCCTGCTGCCCGCCGCTGACCGGCGCGTCCAGCAGCTGAATGCCGCGAGCCTGCAAGCGGCGGGCGAAGTCACGCGCCGAAGTCGGGGCGATGGTGCTGGTGTCGACCACACAGCCGCCTGGCGCCATGGCATCGGCCAGGCCATCGGGGCCGAACAGCACCGATTCGACAGCCTGCGCATCCGGCAAACTCAGGAAGACCAGCCTGCAGCCCTGGCCCAATGCCTGCGGGCTGGCAGCCCAGGTCGCGCCCTGGGCGATCAGGCTGGACGCCGCTTCGGGCTTGCGGGCAAAAACGTGAAGCGCACGACCCACCACCAACAGGCGCCGCGCCATGCCCATGCCCATCGAGCCAAGGCCGACGAAGCCCACCGGGCCGTCGATGTCCAGCGTTGATGACATCATTTGACGATGGCCTTTCCGATCAGGTCATAGGCTTCGGTCACTTCCTTGCTGAAGGCAGCGCCGTCCGCATAGTCCTGGGTCAGCCCCGAGGTCGAGACATAGTCCTTCCATTCGGAAGTCTGCATGGCCTTGCGGAAACTGTCGTGCAGGTAGCGTTGCACAGCCGGCGGCGTGCCGGCCGGGGCCATCAGGCCCTTCATGTTGTCCAGGGCGACCGGAACGCCGAGCTCGAGCATCGTTGGCACGTTCGGCAGGCCAGGCAGGCGTGTGCGCGAGAACAGCGCCAGCGGACGGACCCGGCCGGCGTCGATCATGGGCTTCATCTCTTCATAGGCGCCGAAGCTGCTGTCGATCTGCCCGCCCAGCAGCGCGTTCATCGAGTCGGCCGCGCCCTTGTAGGGCACATGCAGCAGCTTGAGCCCGGCCTGCTTTTCGAACACCAGCGCGGTGGCGTGGAAGATGCCGCCCTCACCCGTAGAGCCGTAGGAAACCTTTTCGGACGCCTGCCTGGCGTCCGCAATGAGCGCCTTCATGTCGGCATACCTGCTGTCGGCGCGGACGGCCAGGATGCTGGGTGCGCGCGACACCTTGATGATCGGCACAAAGGATTTTCGAGGGTCGTACTTCAGCGACGAGAAATGCCCCACCGACGTGGTCTCGCTGCCGCCTCCGACGAACAGCGTGTACCCGTCAGGCTTGGCATCGGCGGTTGCCTGCGCGGCAATTGAGCCGGCGGCGCCAACGCGGTTCACCACGAGCACCGGCACCGGAATGATGTTCTTGGCGGCAAACGAAAGTTGCCGCGCGATCTGGTCCGCCGAACCGCCGGGTGCGAAGCCCACCAGGATCGTGATGGGTTGCGTCGGAACCCATTCCTGGGAGAAGGATGGAGTGCTGCTGGCTGCCAGCGCCGCTGACGCGACGAGCCATGAAGCGCGTCGAGTCAACAGGTGATGAAAAAGGACAATCGGCATGTTTTGGTGTCTCCTGCCGGCATTCTGGAGAGAAACGAACATCAAGAAAAGTGATAAAAATCGAAGCTGACTCTTGAAATATTTGCAACATGACTCTCAAGCAACTGGAGGCCTTTTACTGGGCCGCGAGCGCGGCAAGCTTCTTCGTGGCCGCTGAGAAGCTGCACATCTCCCAGTCGACGCTTTCCAAGCGCATCGCCGAGCTGGAAGGCCAACTGAGCCATCCGCTGTTCGATCGCAGTGGCCAGCGGGCGGCATTGACCGAACAGGGCCGGCTGTTGTTGCCCATGGCGCGCCGCATGCTGGAACTCGCAGACGACATGACAATGACGATGAGCGGCTCCAACGCCCTTCGGGGACATTGCCGCTTCGGCGTGGGCGAACTGGCCGCCCTGACGTGGATGCCCGACCTCGTCGCCACCCTGCGGACACAGCACCCCGACCTGGTGCTCGAGCCCTGTGTGGACCTGGGCACCGCGCTGGAACGCAGGGTCGAAAGCGGTGAACTGGACTTCGCCGTGGTGGCGGGATTTTCTTCTCGCGGCGCCATCGCCAGCGAAGCCATCGCAAAGGTGCGGTTCGCCTGGGCCGCCGCTCCTGGCCTGGTAGGAAAGCAGCGTGCCGTGAGCCCTGCCCTGCTGGAAGACACGGCCCTCATCACCATGCCAACGGCCGCAGGGCCGACGCGCATGCTCGACCACTGGCTGGCCGTGAACAACCTGCAGGCCGGCCGACGCATCGTCTGCAACAACCTGGCGGCCATTGCCAACCTGATCGGGGCCGGGGTCGGCATCGGCCTGTTTCCCTCGGGTTGGCTTAAGCAGATGGTGCAACGCGCCGCACTCGTGGAACTCACCAGCCGGCCCGAGCTGCCACCACTCGACTACACCTTCCAGAAGCGCCGCGACGACGGACGCCCCCTGCTCGCGCACATGCGGCAAGCAGTCGCCGCCACGGCGGACTTCACCAAGCCAAGCCCGCTTTGGTGAGGATGTTGGATCTGATGTGGAGTAGACGCAAAAACGGGCCCGAAAGGCCCGTTTTTGCTTGCTGTCTGGCGGAAAGATAGGAAGTCAACTTCTTAATAAAATCAACAGACTGTCCACGGCATGCCATTTTTTCTACCAAATTGGCATCTTGGCAAGATTCGGCAACACGACCATCCCACACGGAGCGAGTAGTGGATCGGACTAGAGTTTGCGGCCTGCGCTCTTCACA
>JAQGNA010000208.1 GCA_028292075.1 Rhodoferax sp.
ATCGTCGTGGCTGCGCCGCAGCGCCTGTCGATCCTGCCCGACGTGCCGACGTTCAAGGAAGTGGGCCTCGAGCCCGTGAACCGCCTGGCGTACTACGGTATAGTCGGCCCGAAAGGTCTGTCCAAGGAAGTGGTCGAGAAGGTGAGCGCAGGCGTGCGCAAGGCGCTGGAAGACCCGGCCGTGCGCAAGCGCATCGAGGACACCGGCTCCATCGTCATCGGCAACTCGCCAGAGCAGTTCGCCGAGCAGATCAAGGCCGAATTCGCCGTGTACAAGAAGGTGGTGAACGACTCGAAGCTGACGCTCGACTGAAGCGATTAAGATCGTTTCGCGTGGATGCCGCCCCTGGGCGGCATTTGTTTTTTCCAACCCCATTTTTCAGACCCGATGCACGCCGACAGCCAAGCCCGGATCGACAGCTTCATCGACGCCATCTGGCTCGAGGAAGGGCTGGCGCGCAACACGCTCAGCGCCTACCGGCGCGACCTGAGCCTCTACGCCGAATGGCTGGCGGGCCGGCAGCGCGCGCTGGACCAGACCGTCGAGGCCGACCTGCATGCCTACTTCGCCGCGCGCCACGCCGAGACCAGGGCCACCTCGGCCAACCGGCGGCTGACGGTGCTCAAGCGCTACTTCCGCTGGGCGCTGCGCGAGCGGGCGGTGCAGGCCGACCCCACGCTCAAGCTGCAGGCCGCGCGCCAGGCCCTGCGCGTGCCCAAGACGTTGACGGAGGCCCAGGTCGAGGCGCTGCTGGCCGCACCCGACACGGCGGACACGCTGGGCCTGCGCGACCGCACCATGCTGGAGCTGATGTACGCCAGCGGCCTGCGCGTGAGCGAGCTGGTGACGCTCAAGACTTTCCACATGAGCCTGGCCGACGGCATCCTGCGCGTGATGGGCAAGGGCAGCAAGGAGCGGCTGGTGCCCTTCGGCGAGATGGCCCGCGAATGGCTCGACCGCTACCTGGCCGAGGGCCGGCCGGCCCTGCTCGCCGGCAGGCAGACCGACGACCTCTTCGTCACCCACCGCGGCAGCAAGGCCGGCAGCGCGATGTCGCGGGTGATGTTCTGGATGATCGTCAGGAAGCACGCCCAGGCCGCGGGCATCCACGTCCCCCTGTCGCCCCACACCCTGCGCCACGCCTTCGCCACCCACCTGCTGAACCACGGCGCCGACCTGCGTGCGGTGCAGATGCTGCTGGGGCATGCGGATATTTCCACGACGACGATCTACACCCATGTGGCGCGGGAGCGGCTGCACGCGCTGCACGCGAAGCATCATCCACGTGGGTGATGCACAGGCGGCCGGACCGCGCTCGCGCTGACACGCGGTTTAGCGTTTTAGCGGTCTAAGGTCTAGCGGTCTAGCGGTCTAGCGGCCGAAGGTCGTGTCGGTGGCGAGACAGCGCGCGCCAGACCACTGGCCGCTTTCGCACAGGTCGCGCACCACGTTGCCGATCAGCCGGCACAGCGCGAGCTTGGCATGCGTCACCGGCAGGTGGCGCGACACGCACAGGCCGAGCACCCGCACCATGTCGGCCGACGCGATGCGGTGGGCCACGAGGCGCCCCTCCTCGACCTCGCGCTGCGCCAGCCCGAGCGGCATGATCGTCGGCCCGATGCCGGCTTCGACCGCGCTCTTGAGCACGTAGACCGAATTGATCTCCGCCGCAATGGACTGCGGCGCATGGCCGGCGCGCTTCAGGGCCTCGTCGACGATCCAGCGCGTGCAGTGGCCATGTTGCGGGCTGGGCAACACCAGCGGCCGCGCCACGGCTTCGGCGAGCGACACGTCGCCCGGCGGTGGCGCCTGCGGGTCCTGCGGCGAGTGGATGAGCACGAAGGCTTCTTCGACCAGCGGGGTGAATGCGATGTCGCGCGGGGGCATGGTGTCGGTGAAGATGGCGATGTCGACACGCCCGACGACCAGCTGCTCGGCCATGTTGCCGGTGAGCTCCTCGTTGAGCTGGAACTGGATGTCCGGATGGCGGCGCGCCACGGCCCGCATCAGCGGCAGTGCCAGCGTGGCGGCAACGCTCTGCGGCAGTGCCGCCACCACCGAGCCGACCACCGTTTCGGACGACCGCAGCACCGCCGCGCGGGCATCGCTGACCTGCTTGGTAATGCCCTGGGCGTACTCGTGGAAGACGCGGCCCGCCTCGGTGGTGGCGACGCCATGGCGGCTGCGCGACAGCAGCTGCACGCCGAGTTCCGACTCGAGTTCGGCGAGCTGCTTGCTCAGGGCGGACTGCGCCACGTGCAGATGCTCCGCGGCACGGGACAGGCTCTTGTTCTCGACGATGGCCAGGAAGTACTTGAATTGGCGAAGTTCCATCGCCTCGATTCTGACCCGTTCGGCTCAGCTGGTCGAACAGGCGAAGCTGGCCGCGTCGTTCACGTCGCCGCTGCCCTTGTAGCGGGGGTACGCCGGGTACTTGCACACCGGTCGCGTCACGGTGGTCGCGCCGCTCGCATCGACCTTGCGGTGCACCAGCGACTGCGCCGACGCGGGCGTGCCGTTTTCCACCCAGGTCGCCATCGCCTTCAGCAGGTCGACCCTGTCCGGCCCGGTGCCGCCGTAGCAGTGACCGACGCCCGGCGCCATGAACAGTTCGACGGTGCGGTCGGCCCTGGCCTGCCCGAGCGAGGCGACGACGTTGTCGTAGTAGCGCGCGGTGTCGCGCGGGCTGACCGAGGAGTCGGTCGTGCCGTTCCACAGGATCAGCTTGGCACCGCGCGCATCCAGCGCCGCCAGGTTGGGGTCGAAGGCCTGGAACATGGCGCCGACCGTGCCCATGCGGGTGAGCCAGTTGTCGTAGTTCCAGGTGAGGGTGTCGTAGCCTGGGTCCTGCGTGATGAAGGAGCGCACGAAGCCGTCCGAGAACAGGCCCTGCACCGAGGTGCCTCCCGTGGCCGCGCCGGGCCAGATGTATTCGCCCCAGCCCTTGGCCGCGTTCTCCGCACCGGGGTTGTAGCCCGGATGCGTCCAGGCGCCGTCGGCCGTGGCGATGCCCGAGGTCACGGTACGCACCGTGGCGATCTGCGCGTCGGACAGGCAGCTGTCGCCGGTGTCGGCACCGGCCGCGCAGCGCAGCGGCAACGGATCGTAGTGGCACGCGGCGGGCTTGGAAATGACGCCGTCGGCCACGCCGTCGAGTCCGTCGCACTGGGCCAGCACGGCGTTCGCGAGAAGCGTCTGCTTGGTTTCGCTCAGCGTGTTGGCTGGCACGCGCACCTGCTTCGAGATGCGGTTGAACTGCATGAACAGGCCCATGATGTTGCCGGCCGGCGCGCGCGCCACGATGCCGTCGAAATCTTCGGGGTAGCGCTGGGCCAGCGTCAGCGCATCGTGGCCGCCCATCGAGCAGCCCTCGAAGTAGCTGCGCGATGCGGGCGTGCCGAAGAAGCCCGCCACCAGCGCCTTGCCCGCGGGCAGCGCCCGGTGCTCGGAGCGGTAGGTGAAGTCCGCCAGTTGCTCGGGGTCGAGCGCGAAAGCGGCCTTGAAGTAATCGAGTCCGCGCGCGCCCGGGTAGTCGTACCCGCCGTTGGTGCCGAGCGTGGCATAGCGCTCGCTCAGGATCGAAGGGCTGAACTGCGGATCGGTCGCGACCGGCATCGCGCCGTCGAAGCC
>JAQGNA010000216.1 GCA_028292075.1 Rhodoferax sp.
GCCGGGTGCGGAAGTGGCAAGCAAGCTCATGGCGCCGCCTCCACGAAACGAAAGCTGGCCGGCACCAGGCCCCGGTCGATGGCGCAGGAGACGGTGCCGAGCCGCGGCCGCAGCCCGGTGCGCACGCCGCCGCCGCCGGCCGGGCCGCAGGTGTAGAGCGCCGTGACCTCGCGCACCAGCCGCTCGGCGCTCTGGCGGTCGGCATGGTTCATGGCGACCCGCAGGCGCACATCGCGCACGTCCCAAACATCACCCGCGTCCCGAACATTCCGCGCATCGCTGGCGGCTGCGGCGGCCAGCCAGCCACCGCCGTCGTCGGCGAACACACTGGCCACGCCGATCAGGTCGACACGCAACCGGCCCAGGCCGCACAGGCGCTCGGCCAGCACTTCGCCGGCGAGCCGCGCCCGGGCTTCGGCACGCACGCCGGCATAGGAGATCTCGCCTTCGGCGAACCAGCCGGTGGCATGGCAGACGTTGACCTTCAGCGTTGCCGGCCGGGCATGGCCGCGCACGCCGGACAAGCGCACGCGGTCGGGTCCGACCTGCGTCACCTCCGCTTCGCCGATGTCGGCCACGACGTCGGGCGTGAGGTAGGCCGAGGGGTCGTGCACCTCGTAGAGCAATTGCTCCTTGACGGTATGGACGTCGATGCGCCCGCCGGTGCCGGCCGGCTTGCCGATCACGCAGTGGCCGTCGCGGTCGATCTCGGCAATGGGGTAGCCAAGCGTGGCCAGGCCAGGCACGTCCTTGTAGCCGGGGTCGGCGTAGTAGCCGCCGGTCACCTGCGTGCCGCATTCGAGCAGATGGCCGGCCATGGTGGCGCGGCCGAGCCGGGTCCAGTCGTCGCGGGCCCAGCCGAAGTGCGCGAGTGCCGGGCCCACCGCCAGCGATGGGTCGGCCACCCGGCCACAGACCACGATGTCGGCGCCGGCCAGCAGCGCATCGGCGATGGCCTCCGCACCGAGATAAGCGTTGGCGGACACCATCTGCACCGGAGCGACGCTTTGGCCTTGTTCGCCTTGTTCGCCTGGTTCGCTGCCTTGCACAGCGCCCTGCGCATGGCCGAGTGCCTCGAGCAGCAGGCCACGGTGCGCCGGGCCGCTGAGGTCGTCGCCTTCCACGATGGCGACGCGCGGCACCGGCAGTTGCAGCTCGGCCGCCAGCGCCAGAATTCGGCGGGCCGCGCCGGCGGGGTGCGCCGCACCGAAGTTGCTGACGATGCGGATGCCGTGCGCCAGACAGCGCCCCAGCACCGGCCGCAGCATCTCGTCGAGCAGCGGCTCGTAGCCGCCTTCGGGGTCGGTGCGGCGCGCCAGCTGGGCCAGGGCCAGCGTGCGCTCCGCCAGGGTTTCGAAAATCAGGAAGGCCGGGCCGCCGGCTTGGATGAGGGCGTCGACCACCGGGCCGGCGGCGTCGGTGCGGTCGCCCGAAAAACCGGCGGCACAGCCGATGCGCAAGATGTCGTTGTCCATGGTCTCCTTCGTTGTGGGCCGGCATGGCGAACCGTGCCGGCCAGATGAAGGGTGACTCTAGGCAGGATGCGTTAATCTGTACATTCGAAAGTTCAGATCAACTTATTTGAATCACAGATGAACGTCAGCACCCGCCAGCTGCAGGCCTTCATTGCCTTGGCCGAACAGCGCAGCTTCACCCGGGCCGCCGTCAGTTGCCACTTGTCGCAGCCGGCCTTCAGCGCCCTCATCGGCCAACTCGAGGCCACGCTGGGCATCCGCCTGTTCGACCGCAGCACACGCCATGTGTCACCCACGCCGGAAGGCGCGGCGTTCGAGATTTCCGCCCGCCGGGTGCTGGCCGAGTTCGACGCGGCGCTGGCCGGCGTGGACGACCAGCTGGCGCGCCGGCGCGGGCGGGTGTCGATCGCGCTGCTGCCCTCGCTCGCGGCAGGCTGGCTGCCGCAGATTTTGAGCGACTACCGCGCACGGCATCCTGGTGTGGAGATCGACGTGGCCGACGTGCTGTCGGAGCCCTGCGTCGAACGGGTGCGCAGCGGCCAGGCCGACTTTGCGCTGGCCGCGATCCGCGCCGACACGCCCGAGCTGATGGCCGAGCCCTTTTGCAGCGACGGTTTTCACCTGGTCTGCCCGGCGGGTCATCCGCTGGCGACCCAGGCCGAGGTCAAGCCGCGCGACGTGGCGGCCTACCCTTTCATCCACATGGCGCGGACCAGCAGCGTGCGCCAGTTTCTCGACGCGGCCGTGCACCCGCTGCAGATGCAGACCCTCATGGAGGTGGACCAGCTCGCCACGGCCATGGGCATGGTGCGCGCCGGCCTGGGCATCAGCCTGATGCCGGCGCTGACGCTGTTTCACTTCGCGCAGCCCGGCCTGGTGACACGGCCGATGAACTGGCCGGGCCTCACACGGCGCATCTACCTGGTGCGGCGGCGAGACCGCAGCCTGTCGCTCGCCGCGCAGACACTGTACGAGCAGGTGATGGCGGATCCGCCCCGTGCCGACACCAAGGCGCCCCGATCGAAAACGTCAGGCCGAAAACGCACCGCCAGGTAACTTGCGGGCTGGTTCCCTGGCAGGGATGCGTGTCACGTCCATGTCGAACATGCTCAGCCGGTGCGCAGACCATGAAGAACAAATGCGCGGAAACAACGCCGCTTGACCCCACGGCGCATGCGGCTGATACTTCGCAGGCTGCAAAACATTGTTACAACTGCCGCCCGAAACGCCGCCAGCCGAGGTGCGCCGCCTGGGCCAGTTTCCTGCCTTCATGATCACAAGCCTGCTCGACCTATTTCACCTGTATCTGGTGCCATTCATCATTGGCGTGCCGGTGGCACTGTTGCTGCTGTTCCTCGGCACGCGCCGCAATGATCAATTTTCGGACGTTCACACGCCGCCACCGCCGCCGCCTGCACCGCCGCCACCGCCACCGCCGCCTCCCCGCCCGGCGGTGCTGGTGGTAGACGATTCAGCGGTCGCCCGGGCCAAGCTGCGCAAGCTCTTTGACACCGCAGGCTATGACGTGGAGGTGGCAAACGACGGCGCCCAGGCACTCGACCTGCTGCCTACCCGGCATTTCGCCGTGCTGGTCACCGACCTCGAGATGCCGGTGATGGACGGCTTTCAGCTGATCGCCGCGGTGCAGGGCGCGATGGAAACCGAAGACCTGCCCATCATCGCCATCACCGGCCATGACGAGATGCAGGCCAGGGTGAACGATGTGAAGGGCCTCTACGGCATCTTCAAAAAGCCTTGGAACGACCGCGAGTTGTTGAAGCGGGTCGGCGCGCTGGCCACCCTGCGCGGCCCGGCCAACGCGGCAGCCGGCACCAGCCCTCAGCTGGCCTGACCGGCCGCTGCCATCCGATGCTTTGCGCCTGCGGGCGCCGCGAGGTCAGCGCGTGAGCTCGGCGCGGAGTTCGGCGTTGCGCGAAGCGCTTTCCTCGTCATCGAACAAGGCATGTTGAGCCTGAGCCTCGCGTTGCGAAGGAGCGGCCAACAGAAGCCGCGCGGCGCCGCAGATCCCGGCGAGTCCGCCCGCCACCCACAGCCACGATGGCAAAAAGTCCACCGTCCTGCCAAGCGCCAGCGGCAGGCAGGCGGCCGCGCCGCACAGGCCGGCAAGGGCCCAGGCCGGTGCACCGGTGCGCGCACTGGCCAACCGTGTGCGGGGCGGCGTGTCGTGTTTCATGGTGCGGCGTCGGGCCGCGTGGCGGCGGTAAAGCGCAGGGGGGCGTAGCCGGCGCCCAAGTCTTCCGCAAACGCTTCGCTGCGGTAGAGCAACTCGCGCTGGACCGCTTCCGCGTCAAGGGTGTTGGCACCACCGACGAGCAGGCTCACGGCGCCGATCTGTCGGTGCCAGATCGCGCGGCCGAATCGGTCCGGGCGCGCCCGGGCAGCGTGGGCGGATGAAAAGGAAGACGAAAAGGGAGGGGATGAGGCGGCGGAGGACCCGGAGGCGGGGATCTGGGATGAAGAGGGCAAGAAGCTGCGCATGGTGGTTCCTGGGGAATCAGCGCAGTTTGCGTTGGCGATGTTTCAATCGCGTGGCACGCAAGCGGAGTTTTGTTGCATTCGTTTCACACTCGGCGTGCGCGGGGCCACTTCCGGGAGGGAACGTCCCCCTTTCCAGGGACGCGGCCGGGGAAGTCAGCGCCTGAGGACCAGCTCAGTAGGTGCCAGGGTAGGCGCCACCGTCGATCAGCACATTTTGGCCCGTCATGTAGCCCGCATGCACGCTGCACAAGAAGGCACAGGCCGCGCCGAACTCGTCCGAGGTACCGAAGCGTTGGGCCGGAATGCCCTTTATGCGGGCCTCGCGGATGGCCTCGACTGGCTGGCCCGTCTTGGCCGACGCGCCCTGCATGGTGTTCTTGAGGCGGTCGGTGTCGAAGGCGCCGGGCAGCAGGTTGTTGATGGTCACACCCTTGCCTG
>JAQGNA010000242.1 GCA_028292075.1 Rhodoferax sp.
CCGGTGGCCGACATGAGCCTCGCCGCGCTCCAGGCCGAGCTGGCCTACAACCAGGCGAACCAGTTGCACGACCAGCGCCGCCTGGCCGAAGCCGAGTCGCATTACCGCCAGGCCCTGGCGTTGCAGCCCGGCTATGCCGAGGCCCATTGCAACCTTGGCCTGGTGTTGCAGGACCAGGGCCGCATGGCCGAGGCGCAGGCCGCCTACCGCGCCGCGCTGGCCACCCGGCCCGACTACGCCCTGGCGCACCACAACCTGGGCAACGCGCTTCAGCACAGCGGCGAACTGGTCGCGGCCGTGGCCTGCTACCGGCGCGCCATGGCGTTGGGCCTGGCCTCGGAGCACCTGTTCGACAACCTGCTGTTCCTGCTGAACTACCACCCGGACCAGAGCGCCGAAGCCATTTTCGAGACCTACCGCGAATACGACCGGCGCTTCGGCCTGCCGCACCGCGCGGCCTGGGCCCCGCATGGCAATGCCCGCCAGACCGCGCGTGTGCTCAAGGTGGGCTATGTGTCGCCCGACTTCAGGAACCACGCGGTCTGCCGTTTCCTCGAGCCGCTGCTGGCCGCGCACGACCACGCTGCGTTCGAGATCCACGCCTATGCCGAGCTCACCCGCGAGGACGCCGCCACCGCCCGCTTCCGGGCACTGGTCGACCATTGGGTGCCGACCCACGGCCTGAGCGACGACGCGCTGGCCGCGCGCATCCGTGCCGACGGCATCGACATCCTGGTCGACCTGGCCGGCCACACCAAGGGCAACCGCCTGGGCGTGTTCGCCCGCAAGCCGGCGCCGGTGTCGCTGTCGTGGATGGGCTTCGGCTACACCACCGGCCTGACCGCCATCGACTACTACCTGACCGACGAGGCGAGTGTGCCCGCCGGCGCGGAGCACCTGTTCGCCGAAAAGCCGTGGCGCCTGCCGTCGCTGCCGTATGCGGTGTACCGCCCCTCGCACGACATGGGCGAGGTCGGGCCGGCGCCGGTGCTGACGCGTGGCCACATCACGCTGGGCACGCTGTCGCGCAGCATCCGCATCAACGCGCACACCCTGCGCGTGTGGTCGGAGATCTTGCGGCGCCTGCCCGACGCGCGCCTGGTCATCGACAGCAAGAACTTCGCCGACCCCACCGCCTGCCAGGATCTGGCGGGTCGCTTCGCCGCCCACGGCATCGAGGCCGACCGGCTGCAGATCGGCTGCCACAGCCCGCCATGGGACGTGCTGCGCGGCATCGACATCGGCCTGGACTGCTTTCCGCACAACTCGGGCACCACGCTGTTCGAGACGCTGTACATGGGGGTGCCGGTGGTCACGCTCGCCGGCCGGCCCAGCGTGGGCCGCATCGGCAGCGCCATCCTGCACGGCCTGGGCCGCCCGGAATGGACCGCCACTTCGGAGGCCGAATACATCGACAAGGTCGTCGCCCTGGCGGAAGACCCGGGCCGCCTGGCCCTGACACGCATGATGCTGCGCCCGCAGATGCAGGTGAGCCAGCTCATGGACGAACCCGGCTTTGCCCATGGCGTGGAGGCCGCGTACCGCCAGATGTTCGCCCTGTGGGCGGCCGGCAAGCCGCCCCATGAAAAGTCCGCCAAGCCGGCCCGGAGTTTGAAAACACCGGCACACAGCGGCATTCAGTGGCCCTCCGCCGTCAAGCCTGCCGCGACAAGGCCCGTGGACAACAAGTCGGCCCGAAGCCTTGCGCCCACCCCGCAGGAAACCGAGGCCGTGGTGCAGCTATTCCAGCAGCGCCGCTACGCCGAAGGCGAGGCGCTGGCCCGCAGCCTGATCGCCCGCGATCCGTCCAGCGGCTTCGCGTGGAAAGCCCTTGGCGTGATGCTGCAGCCGCAAGGCCGCCCCGACGAAGTGCTGGCCGCCAAGCGCCGTGCCGCGGAGCTGTTGCCCGGCGACGCCGAAGCGCATTGCAACCTGGGCCACGTGCTGCAGGACCAGGGCCGCCTGGCCGAGGCCGAGGCCGCGCTGCACCGCGCGCTGGCCCTCAAGCCGGCCTACCTGGAAGCCCACAACAACCTCGGCATCACCTACCAGAAACAGGGCCGGCTCGACGATTCGCTCGACCACTTCCAGCGCGCCCTGGCCATCGACCCCGCCCAGGAAGACATCCACAGCAACCTGCTGTTCACCGCCAACTACCACCCCGACCAGAGCGCCGAGGACCTGTTCGCCCTGTACCGCGAATACGACCGCCGCCACGGCCTGCCGCTGCGCGCCGGCTGGACGCCGCATGCCAACCCGCGCGAAGCCGGTCGCGTGCTGAAGGTGGGCTACGTGTCGCCCGACTTCCGCAACCACGCCTGCTGCCGCTTCCTGGAGCCGCTGCTGGCGGCGCACCACCGCGGCGAGGTCGAGACGTTTGCCTATGCCGAACTGGCGCGCGAGGACGAGGCCACCGCCCGCTACAAGGCCTGCGTCGACCACTGGGTGCCGACCCGCGGCCTGAGCGACGCGGCCCTGGCCGAACGCATCCGCGCCGACGGCATCGACGTGCTGGTCGACGTGGCCGGCCACACCGTGGGCAACCGGCTGGGCGTGTTCGCGCGCAAGCCGGCGCCGGTGTCGCTGTCGTGGCTGGGCTTCGGCTACACCACCGGGCTCTCGGCCATCGACTACTACCTGACCGACGCCGCCAGCGCCCCGGCCGGCTGCGAGGCGCTGTTCGCCGAGCAGCCCTGGCGCCTGCCGGCCGGCTGGGCCTTCCGTGCCGCCGAAGGCATGGGCGAGCCGGGGCCGTTGCCGGCCTTGCAAAAGGGCCACCTCACGCTGGGTACGCTGACGCGCAGCGTGCGCATCAACCATCACACCATCCGGGTGTGGTCGCAAATCTTGCAGCGCCTGCCCGGTGCGCACCTGGTCATCGACAGCAGCAGCTTCGTCGATGCGGCCGCGCAGCAGGCGCTGGCGGAACGCTTCGCCGCGCGCGGCATTGCCGCCGACCGCCTGCACATCGGCTACCACAGCCCGCCGTGGGACGTGCTGCGCGGCATCGACATCGGGCTCGACTGCTTTCCGCACAACTCCGGCACCACGCTGTTCGAGTCGCTCTACATGGGCGTGCCCTATGTGACGCTGGCCGGGCGGCCCAGCGTGGGCCGTCTCGGCAGTTCGATCCTGCAGGGTGCGGGCCATCCGGAATGGATCGCCCACACCGAAGCCGAATATGCCGACAAGGTGGTCGCGCTGGCGCAAGACCTGCCGGCGCTGGGCCAGCTGCGCCAGGGCCTGCGCGGCCAGATGCAGGCCAGCACGCTGATGGACGAGGACGGCTTCGCGCACCAGGTCGAGCGCGCCTACCGCCAGATGTTCGACGCCTGGCGCCTGGGGCGGAACGACGCGTTGCAGTCGCTGGCGGCCCAGGCGCATGCGGCCTACAACGAGGGCAATGCGCAGCATGACCAGGGCCTGCTTCCCGAGGCCGAGGCCAGCTTCCGCCAGGCGCTTTCCCTGGTGCCCGAGTTCGCCGAAGCCCACAGCAACCTGGCGCTGGTGCTGCAGCAGCAAGGTCGCCTTGCCGAGGCAGAGCCCTTCTTCCGGGAGGCGGCGAAGCTCAAGCCCGCATCGGCCAATGCCCCGTACAACCTGGGCACCAACCT
>JAQGNA010000245.1 GCA_028292075.1 Rhodoferax sp.
CAGATTGCCGACCTGCGCCGGATCGACGTGAAGGAAAAGGCCGAGGAATACAACCTCGACCTGAACAACCCGGAAGACCGGCTCATTGCCGCCGAGGAAGTGCTCGCCGAGTGGGCGCAGCGCCGGCCGGAACTGGGCTACGTGAAACGCGCCATCGCGGTGCTGCGCCACTGGTTGCGCAAGATCCCGGGCTTTCGCAACATGCGGATGACGGATGACGAGATCGTGGCCAACTTCCTTATCCCGGCCCGTGGCTGGGTGGAAAACGGCGGCCCAGGCCGCGGCCCGCGCGGCGGCGCACCCAAGCCTGGTGGCGACAGCCGCTACAGCATGGAGGGCTCGCACCAATCCGCCTTGAGCGAACTCAGCAAGGCCGATGACCTGTTCGCGCTACCCAAGTCGACGCAAGACACGCTGGCCGGCATCGTGGCCGTCAACGATCCTCAGATCAAGGTCCGAGAAACCAAGTTCCCGGGCAACGAGACGATGTACACCATGACCATGGCCAATGGCGGCACTGCACGCCTTACCGTGCGCAAGTCGGGACCGACCAGTGTGTATGGCGCCGAGGTGCAGGACGACAACAGCTACGACTGGCTGCAGGGGCGCCCCGGGGAGAACCCGGACGATGTGGACCCCGCAAAGGAAGATGTCTGGATCGACGTGTCGATGCTCAAGCCCGGGGAAAACGGCGCTCTGGTCTACAACATCGCGGCCACGTTCGCGCACAACACCAACCGGATCTTCATCGGCGACCCGGCCGGCCTGTCGGACGAGGCGATGCGGCGCCGGTCGGAGCAGATGCTGTCGAGCGCGCTGAAGTTCGGCACCACGGCGCACCTGGCGCCGCACCCGCGGCAGGTGGAGGGCGACCGCAAGATCGGCGTGCCGGCGCTGCGCTGGGTGTATGGCGACCATGAGGGGAACATCGAGCGCCTGATTGACCTGAACGTGCAGGCGTTGGACAATGCCCTTCCCGAGTCCAAAATCATCGCGTATGACCCCGTCAAGCAAAGTTTCTACCGCACCGACACTGGAGCAACCCTCCAGCGAGGGCAACTTGCTTTCGTGGTTGGACAATCCGTCGACCGTCGACCAGGAATGGATGGCCGCGCGGGCCGCACGGGACAAGCGGGTTGGCGCACTATTGCGCGAGCTGCACTATTTAGGCAACTCCAAGCCACCCGCGATGCTGCAGCCGGGGGAGGACGAGGAAGCGTACTGGACCTTCTACGCGTTCAACGTCCCGGGCTACAAGGAGGAAGGGATCATGAAGCGAATTCAGGAAGAGAAGGCCGCATTTTCTACAGCCGCGCCAGTCGAACGGACGACAGCGACAGCCTGAAGGGAAGCCCTGCCAGCGCGGCCGGGGTCAACAACATCCGCAACTACGGCGTGCAGGCCGCCCAGCAGGTCCGCGACCTGTTCCAGGCGCCCGGCAATGTCAACTGGTGGCACAAGACGGTTGGCACCATGCACAACCTCTCCAAGCGCTCCCCTCAATTCGGCAAGGTGTTCGATGCGGTGCAGAACTTCCTGGGCGATGTGTCGGCCTTTGCCACCGAGGCCGCCGACCTGGCGCCGACGCTGCTGCCCAAGCTGGAAAACTGGCGCGACATCGGCAAGTCGCCAATTTCTGCGGAAGACACCAAGGCGGTTGCTGCGCCCATCTTCGAAGGCACGCTGACGTGGGCCCGCGATGACGGCGGCAAGCTGGTGCCACTGGCCGAGGTGGAGGCGAAATACGCCGACCTGAGCGACCAGCAAAAGGGGCAGTTGCTTCTCCGCAAGGGCGCCGTGACGGCGCAGCAGTTGCAGACCTGGCAGGCGAGCCGGCTGGACATCTACTCGGGCGCGGTCAACAGCCGCTTCGATGCCACCTTCCTCAAGGCGGGTGTGGTGTTCACCGATGCCGAGTTGGCCGCGCAGTTCAAGCTGACGCCGGCGCAGATCGGCCTGTACCGCGAATTCCGCGCGGCAACAGACCAGAGCCTGAACACCATGACCATCAGCGAAATGCTCCGCTTTGGCGGGAAGGACGTCGAAGGCATGCGCGAGATGGCAATGGCCGCCGGCACCGCCCGCGAAGCAGGCATCCTGCTGCGCGATTTCCTGCTGGATGCGGCGGTGGAGCAACCTGAGCGCAACAGCCTGCTGATCGACACCGCGAACCGGATGATCGAGAAGGCCGACAAGGTGCAGGGCCTCATCGACCACGGCTACGCGCCCCTCTCCCGCTTCGGGCACTACACGGTCGACGTGCTGGACGAGCAGGGCGATCGCGCCTTCTTCGGCATGTTCGAGTCCAAGGCCCAGGCCAACCTGATGGCCCGCAAGATGCGGCAGAACTTCCCTGTCGGGACGATCACGCAAGGCACCGTGAGCGAGCAGGCCTACAAGCTGTTCTCCGGCATCACGCCTGAAACCCTCGAACTGTTCGGCGAAATGGTAGGCCTGGAGCCCGAGGGCGATGGCGCCCAGCACCAGATGTTTCAGGAGTACTTGAAGCTGGCCAAGGCCAACCGCAGCGCCATGAAGCGACTGATCCACCGCAAGGGCATCGCCGGCTTCAGCGAAGACGCTGGCCGGGTGCTGGCCGGGTTCATCTACTCGAACGCGCGCCTGACCTCGACCAACCTGCACGCCGGCACCATCAACAAGGCGACGGCCGACATATCCAAGACCGACGGCGAGCTCAAGGACATGGCCGTGAAGCTGGCCGACTACGTGCGCAACCCGCAGGAAGAGGCGCAGGCCCTGCGCGGGATGATGTTCGCGCAGTACCTGGGCGGCTCGCTGGCATCGGCCATGGTCAACATGACGCAGCCGTTCGCGGTCACCATGCCCTACCTGAGCCAGTGGGGCGGCGCCATCAAGGCCGCCGGCCGCATGCGCGGTGCGGTGGCGGACGCGCTGAAGGACAGCACGGGCGATGCCCGGCTCGACTCCGCGCTGAAGCAGGCCGCCGACGAAGGCATCGTGGCACCCCAAGAGGTGCACCAACTGATGGCGCAGGCCCGGGGCCGTGGCGCCCTGCAGGCCGGCGACGGCACCATCGCGGGCAACCTCCGCGCGGACGCCAGCAACGTGATCTCGAAAATGTCCCTGGCCTGGGGCAAGCCGTTCGCCGCGGCCGAGCAGTTCAACCGCCGCGTGACCTTCATCGCCGCCTGGCGGACGGCCATGGGTGAGGGCATCGCCAATCCGGCCAAGTTCGCCGAGGAAGCCATCCGCGACACGCAGTTCGTCTACAACAAGGGCAACAAGCCGCAGTGGGCACGCGGTGCGATCGGCGCCACGCTGTTCACCTTCAAGCAGTATTCGGTGTCCTATGCCGAGTTGATGCACCGCATGTACACGCAGGGCGGGCCAGACGGCAAGCGCGCTGTGCTCTTCGCCATGGCGATGCTGCTCCTCATGGGCGGCAGTGGCGGCTTGCCCTTCATGGCAGACGCCGAGGACGTCGTGGACGGCATCATGCAGCGCCTGGGCTACAGCTTCAGCACCAAGCAGGTCCGGCGTCAATTCTTCATCGATGCGCTGGGGGAGGGCGGCGCCAACTTCGTGGAGCACGGCCTGAGCGGGTTGCCTGGCGTGCCGATCG
>JAQGNA010000254.1 GCA_028292075.1 Rhodoferax sp.
GCGGTCGGGACCGGGCTGGCTGACGCGCTGGCCGTTCAGGCGGATCTCTCCCTCGCGCGGTGGCACGAAGCCGGCCACGGCCTTGAGCAGGCTCGACTTGCCGCAACCCGATGCGCCCAGCAGCACATAGCGGTCGCCGGCGTGCACGTCGAAGCTCACACGGTGCGTGGCCCGCACCACACGCTCCGGCGTGCGGTACTCCAGGCTCACGCCGTCGACCTGCAGCAGCGGGGCAGCGCTCGGCACGTTCGCGGTGTTCATCAGTTGCCCCCGGCGATGTGCGCGTCGTCGAAAAAGTAATCGCGGGCCGAGGCCGGCTTGTTTTTGATGGCGCCCACGCGGTGCATGAATTCCGCCAGCAGGTAGGTGTTCTGCGGCGCGATCTTGAACTGGACTTCAGGGTTCTTGATGATCTTGATCAGCAGGTTGCGGTCGATCTTCGCCTGCCCCACCTTCAGGTAGATGTCGGCTGCCTGCTCGGGGTGCGCGGTGGTGAACTGCGCTGCCTCGTCGAGCGCGCCGATGAAGGCCTTGTAGGTCTTCGGATTTTCCTTGCGGAATTTTTCGGTGGCATAGAGCACCGTGGCCGATGAAGGTCCGCCCAGCACGTCGTACGAGCTAAGCACGATGTGGGCCTTGGGGTTGCCGGCCAGTTCCTGGTCCTGGAACGGCGGGTTGCCGAAATGCGCCGTGACCTCGGTGCCACCGCTGATGATGGCGGCCGCGGCGTCGGGGTGAGGCAGTGGCACCTGCACGGCGTCGAGCTTCTTGTACTGCGCATCACCCCATAGCTTGGCCGACGCCAGCTGCAGCACCCGCGACTGCACCGACACGCCCACCGCCGGTACAGCGATGCGGTCCTTGTCGCTGAAGTCGGCGATGGTCTTCACCGCCGGGTTGTTGCTCACCAGGTAATACGGGAAGTTGCCCAGCGAGGCGACGCCGCGCACGTTCTGGCGGCCGTGCGTGCGGTCCCAGATGGTGAGCAGCGGCCCGACGCCGGCACCGGCAATGTCGATGTTGCCGGACAGCAGTGCGTCGTTCACGGCCGACCCGCCCGAGAGCTTGAGCCATTCGACCTTCACGTCCACGCCGGCGGCCTTGCCGTGTTTTTCGATGAGCTTTTGCTCCTGCGCCACGTTCAGCAGGAGGTAGACGATGCCGAACTGTTCGGCGATGCGTAGCTGGCCTTCGGCGCGGGCGGCGGTGGCCGAGAACGTACCGGCGGCGAGAACCGCCAGGCTGGTCGCGATGGCGCCGAAGCGGCGGCGGGTGGTCGTGGGGGAAGAGCGTGGCATCGGAAAACCTGTTTTGCTATGAATAAAGGAGCGGCCGGCTAAGACGATTGGCGGGCCGGCGCTTCATTTGGTGTAAAAAATGGTCAGTAGACCGCGCTGCCCTGGATGGTGGTGCGGTACAGCAGACGGCGCAGGTGGTCGGGCGTGCCGGCGGCCAGGTGCATCAGCGAGCGGTTGTCCCAGAAGACCATGTCGTGCGGCTGCCAGACGTGGCGGTACACATGCTCCGGCCGCACGCTGTGAGCGAACAGCTGGGCGAGCAGCGCATCGCTTCGCTCCGGTGGCACGTCGACGATGCGGCTCGTGAAGTGCTCGCTCACGAACAGCGCCTTGCGGCCGGTCTCCGGATGAGTGCGCACCACCGGATGAACGGCGGGTTTCACCTCGGCGATCTGCTCCGGCGTCAGGTTCGGCCGCCAGGGGCTGCGGGCCTGCAGCTCGGCGTACTTGGCGAGGTAGGTGTGCTCGGCGCGGAGGTCCTGCACTTCGGCCTTCAGGTTGTCGGGGAGCGTGTCCCAGGCCGTGTGCATGTTGGCGAACAGCGTATCGCCGCCCTCGCTGGGCAACTCCTGGGCATGCAGCATGGAACCCAGGCTGGGCTTTTCCTTGTACGACAGGTCGGAATGCCAGAAGTGGCCCGCGTCGCCAAGCCCGATCGGCTTGCCGTCTTCGAGCACGTTCGAGATGCGCAGGATCTCGGGATGACCGGGCAACTGGAACTGGCGCAGCACATGGATTTCGAGTTCGCCGAAGCGGCGGCTGAACGCGACCTGTTCGGCCGGCGTGATGCGCTGGCCACGAAATACCAGCACATGGTGGTCGAGGTGGGCGCGGTGGACGCGGGCGAAATCTTCTTCAGCGAGAGGCGCAGAGAGATCGAGGCCGATGACTTCGGCGCCAAGGGGCGCATCGAGCGGGCGGATCTGGAAAGGCTGTGGGGCCGGCGCCGTGGGGCGCGCGGCGCTTGATGGAGAGGCAGTCATTGATTCGTCTGTTCAGAAAGCAGTTAGGCGCGGTTCTTGGCGCTCAGGAAAAAAGAATGTAGGGGCGGGCGACCAGGAAAGGAACGATTCATTTGCTTCTTGCTTACAACCGATCGATCTAACGAGGCACCCGCCGAGCGACAGAGTGTCACTTTCTGGCTGTCCCTCGACGCAGCCGCCTTCACAGGAATGCCACATTCGCCCTTCATTTGCATCATGGCTGCGCAAATCGTGGGTGTGCCATCGTCATTTGCAAGAAAATGAATGTGGCTTCCGCCGAAACACGCCACTTATCATTTTTTTAGCATTTCCCGCCGCGACATGACAACCGCCATGCCGACATGTTGATCCAGCCATCGCACCCGAACTCAATGCAGCCGAGCCGCGAGGCTGCCTCTCTTTCCGTTGGGAGCGGGCCAGCTGCGCGGGCCAAGGACGCGTCTTCCACAACGGGGTACCACCGGGGCGACCTCTGCTTTTTTGTGCTGTCAGCGACGGACCAGCCGTTCAACTCCGAGCTTCTGGCCGCCTGGGCACACCTGCTGCAACTTGCAGACAGCCCCGAGACCGTCTTTCAGACGCCGGGCTATTTCGACTTCATTTCGTCACTTCCCAATGTGGAGAACGTGCAGGAACTGGTGGTGGTTCGCCAGGTCAGCTCGCAGCGAATCGTTGCCGTGGTGCCGGTGCGGGCTGGGCGCCGAACCCTGTCTCTGCGATTGGGCGAGCGGGTGCTTGCGCGCATCCGGATCCGCACGGTTGCGCTTCTGGGCAGCATCCCGCTTGCGCCGGTCGATGACACATCGCTCGACGCGATCTTCGACTTCCTGATCGAACGGCAAGCAGGCACCAGCAGCATCGCGATGCAGGCTGTGCCCGCCGGAAGCGATTTCCACCGCTACTTGCTGCGTTCGGCTGCCCAGCGCAAAAGCCATGGGCTGTACGTGCAGGATGGCTGGCGCCATTGCCATGCAACCGCCTTGCCGCTGGCCTATGCAGACTACCTGAGCGGGCTCAAGGCGAAGAAGCGCTACAACCTCAACCGGCAGGTTAAAACGCTGGCGAAAGAAGCGGGCCCTGTCGAACTGGTGCGAGTGGACCGGTCTGAGCAGATTCCGATGTTGCTGGCAGCCGTCGCACACTTGAGCATGCCGGCGGACATCCGAAGCATCATGAATGCCCAGCGCCATGAGCGGCTCGCAATGCAGAAACTGGCGCTGTGCTATGTCCTCAAGTGCGGCGACACCCCGGTGGCCGCCATCATCGGCCTGCGCTCGGGACACACCTACCACGTCCACAACATCATCTACGCACCCGCGCTGGCTTCGCACTCGCCCGGCGCGTCGATCGTGCACCTCGCCATTGAAGACCTCATCGACAACCTGCAGATCAGGCTGATGGACTATGGCTACGGCACCCCGGGCCATGGCAACCCAAGCGGTGATGCCGGCAGCCTGCGGGGCAATGTGTTCCTCTACCGCAAGACGCTGCGCAACCGATGGCTGTTCAGCTGCTACACCGCCTTCAACGGGGTGGTGCGTTGGATGAAGGCCCTGCGCGAAGGTCAGGATACGCGGGCCCCTCGCTCGCGCTGAACAGCCGCTCCGTCCTGGGCTGGCATCGCTGAACGGGCCGGCCCGGTCCGGCGTGCGACACATCCCGCCGGCGAGCCCGGCTAGGCCTGGAAAAATCAGGCTGCGATGCTGACGTTTTCCTGGTTTGCAGCTGGCGCCACCATCAGCTTGATTTCGGTTTCGGCAGCGGCCATCGCCTTTGCCTTGGCTTCAGGCCCCATGGCCACGCCCTCGGCCCGTACGAAGCGCACGTCGGTCACGCCCAAAAAGCCGAACAGCACCGACAGATAGCTTTCCTGGTGCTCCATCGCGCGTCCCCCTTCGCTGCTCGAATAGACGCCGCCGCGGCCCACGGCGACGAGCACCGTCTTCCCGCCGGCCAGGCCCACGGGGCCTTTCTCGGTGTACTTGAAGGTGCGGCCGGCTTGGGCGATGCGGTCGATCCATGCCTTCAGCTGCGTGGGAATCGCAAAGTTGTACATCGGCGCGCCGATGACGACGACGTCTGCGTCCAGAAATTGCTGGACCAGCGCTTCGGACAGGGCGTTTTCGCGGCGCTGGACGTCGGAGAGGTTGGAGACATCGGCACCGGCGGCGCCGAGTCGAAAGCCAAGCGAGTCCATCGACAGGTGCGACGGCGCGTCCAGTGCCAGGTCCAGGCGCTGCACGACGGTGCCCGGGTGGCTCGCCTTCCATTCATTGACCAGCCGCTGCGTGAGAACGCGGGTGACGGAGTTGTCGCCGAGGACGCTGGAATCGATGTGGAGCAGTTTCATGGTGATGCCTTTCAGTGGTGGTTGCCACGGTGTCGTGGCATGGCATTGATTGTGTCCACGGAAGTAGCCGCTGATAAGCAGCCGGCAATGCGAAGGATTGTCCTGCGAGTGAGACAATCAGCGCCACAGGAGGCGGCATGCAAGATCTCAACGACATGTTTTACTTTGCGGAAGTAGTGGAGCAGGGGAGCTTCGCCGCGGCCGGCAGGGCGCTGGGCTTGCCCAAATCCCGACTGTCGCGCCGGGTGGCCGAACTCGAAACGCGGCTGGGCGTGCGGTTGCTCCAGCGCACCACCCGCAAGCTTTCGCTCACGGAAGTCGGCGAGGTGTACTTCCGGCATTGCGCGGCCATGCGCAGCGAGGCGGGCGCAGCCGACGAGGCCGTACTGCGCGTTCGCTCGGAGCCGCGCGGCACGGTGCGTGTGACCTGCCCGATCACCCTGGCACAAGGTGTGCTGGGCGAGCAGATCCCGCGTTTCCTTGCGGCCTTTCCGCAGGTCCGCATTGAAATGGAAGTGACGAATCGGGCGGTGGACCTGGTGGAGGAGGGGATCGACGTGGCCCTGCGGGTGCGCACCTCGCTCGAAGGCAGCGCCAGCCTGGTGGTCAAGCGGCTTTCGGCCTCGGTGGGCATTTTGCTGACCAGCCCTGCGCAGCTTGCAAGGCAGGGCCGGCCCGAGACACCCCAGGATCTGCACCGGCTCGACACCGTGGCAATGTCCGCGGTGGACGGCCGGGCGGCGCTGCGGCTGGTCGGGCCGGAAGGCGCCGAGTTCACCTGGCACCACCAACCGCGTTTTGTCGCCGACGACCTGCTCACCCTGAAGCACGCCATGGTGAACGGCACCGGCGTGGGCTTTTTGCCCGACTACATGTGCGCCGCCGAGATCGCCGACGGACGTCTGGTGCCATTGCTCCCGGGCTGGTCGCTCCCTCCAGGCCTATTGCATGCGGTCTTTCCGTCGCGCCGCGGGCTGGTGCCGGCCGTGCGGGTGTTTCTGGACTTTCTGGGCGAAGCGCAGCTCATTGGCTGAACGGTCGAGCTTATACACAAATCGAGCTATGCAAAAAATAATAGAGTCGTTTGGGTTTTAAGCGCGGCGCTTCACAATTCGGCAAATTCAACCAGAGCAGGAGATTCCATGGCCCAGCAGACCCTTCGCCTCGGCGACACCGCGCCCGATTTCACCCAGGAATCGACGCAAGGTCCGATTTCGTTTCACG
>JAQGNA010000255.1 GCA_028292075.1 Rhodoferax sp.
CCGGGTAGTCGCGCCGGCTGATGGCTTCGATGAGCCACTTGCCGACGCCGGGCCACGAGAAGATGGTTTCCGTCAGGATGGCGCCGGTGAACAGCACGCCCACCTGCAGGCCGATGACGGTGACCACGGGAATGAGCGCATTGCGCAGGCCGTGCAGTGCCACCACGCGCAGTTGCGACAAGCCCTTGGCGCGGGCGGTGCGGATGTAGTCTTCGCCCAGCACCTCGAGCATGGCCGAACGCGTCATGCGCGCAATGACCGCCAGCGGGTTGGTGCCGAGCACGATGGTCGGCAGGATCAGGTGCGAGAACGCGGACCAGAAGGCGCCCTTGTCGTCGGACAGCAGCGAGTCGATCAGCAGGAAGCCGGTGGTGGGTTCGATGAAGTACTTCACCGCGATGCGGCCCGACACTGGCGTCCACCCCAGCTGCACGGAGAACAGCAGGATGAGCAGCAGGCCCCACCAGAAAATGGGCATGGAGTAGCCTGTGAGCGACACGCCCATCACGCCGTGGTCGAGGATCGAATTGCGTTTCACCGCCGCCAGGATGCCGGCCGGTATGCCGATCAACAGGGCGAACAGAATGGCGCAGACGGCGAGCTCGATGGTGGCCGGGAACAGCGCCGCGAATTCGCGCAGCACCGGTTCCTGGGTCACGATGGACTTGCCCAGGTCACCCTGCAACACACGGCCGATGTAGATGCCGTATTGCGTGAGCACAGGTTTGTCGAGACCGTATTCGACAAGCAGCGCGGCATGCCGGGCGGGGTCGATGCCGCGCTCGCCGGCCATGGTTTCGATGGGGTCGCCGGGCACGAGCCGGATCAGAAAAAACGCCAGCAACGTCATGCCCAGAAAGGTGGGAATGACCAGGCTCAGGCGTGTCAGGAGGAAACGCAGCATGGGATGTTGTTCAGAACTAAAGTATTCACCGGATCAGTCTAGCAAGCGTTCGGGACGCGAAAGGCGTGGCCGACAGTGCGGCATCTCCCGAGAAACCCGTATTGCGCGGTGGCCGGAATGGTGCATCAAGAGCAGCCAACGCAGCACGCAGGAAGCGTGCCTGTATGTACAGCTCGCGCGTCCCGGCGACATGAAAAAGGCCGCATCGCTGCGGCCTTGGAAGCTCCGGCGGGGCCGGTTTACTTCAGGTGCTTGCCGATCAGGCCAGCCATTTCGAACATCGAAACCTGGGCCTTGCCGAAGACTTCCTTCAGCTTGGCATCGGCGTTGATCAGGCGCTTGTTGACGCTGTCCTGCAGCTTGTTCTTCTTGATGTAGACCCACAGCTTGCTGACCACTTCGGTGCGTGGCAGCGGCGTGGTGCCGACCACAGCGCCCAGTGCGGGGCTCGGCGTGAGGGCCTTCATGAAGGCGGCGTTGACAGTGCGCTTGGCGGCCGGTGCCTTCTTGGCGGCAGGCGCCTTTTTTGCGGGAGCGGCGGCCTTCTTGGCAGGGGCCGCCTTCTTCGCTGGAGCGGCAGACTTCGCTGCTACTTTGGTCGCCGGAGCTGCTTTCTTTGCGGGTGCAGCTTTCTTGGCGGGGGCGGTTTTTGCCGCGGTCTTTTTTGCAGTTGCCATGATTGAATGTGTCCTTGTTGGAGTTGACTAATCACCAGCGAAAAACTGCTTCTCCACCGGCAAGCGCGATGCTACTGGAGAAAAAACGCGTTTCCAAGGGGAAAAGGGTTTTTTTGAGTCGGACGAGACGCTGTTTTCCCTCTGAAAGCAACGCTTTTGCAACGCGCTTTACAGAGGGCGTGCTTTTCGCGGCGCCAGGAGGATCAAAACCACCCCGAACAGCACGACGCCAGAGGCGATCCACTCGGCGCGAGTGACCACCTCTCCGGCGAGCCCCACGCCGAGCAGCAGCGCGATCACGGGGTTCACGAAGGCATAGCTCGTGGCCACGGCCTGCGACGCGTGCGCCAGCAGATAGAGGTAGGCGCTGAACCCGATGAGCGAGCCGAACACCACGAGGTACACCCACGCGGCGGCCGCAAGGGGCGTTGGCGGCCAGGCGAAACGTTCGCCGGTGGCAAGGGAGGCGATCATCAGCACCGCGCCGCCGCAGAGCATTTCGCTGGCGAAGCCCGTAGGCCCCTGCGCCAGCGGAAGCCGCGTGGTCGACAGCACCGAGCCCAGCGACCAGGCCATGGTCGCGCCCAGCAGGCAGGCCACGCCGATGGGTGCCGCGGTAAAGCTCGCACCCCGCGCCAGCAGCGCGACACCCACCAGGCCGACCGCCATGCCGGCGAGCTCGAGGGGGCGGGGCCGCAGCCCGAAGCAGAGGCCCCAGCCACAGACCATCATCGGCACCACGGCAATGAAGGTGGCCACCAGGCCCGACCCCACATGGCCCGATGCAACCGCGGTCAGCCCCATGCCGCCGCCCAGCATCAGCGTGCCGACCAGCAGGGCGTTGCGCCAGGCGGTGCGCCCCGGCAGGCGGTGGCCCCGCGCGAGCGACCAGGCCATCAGGCAGCTGCCGGCCACCAGAAAGCGGCTGCCCATCTGGAAGAACGGCGGAAAGCTTTCGAGCGCCGTGCGCAATGCGAGGTAGGTCGAGCCCCAGACGAAGTAGCAGGCGAGCAGGGCCGGGAGGAGGAACGCCGCGGCGGGCCGGTCTGGTGCCGCTGCGAGTGTGGGTGTCGAGATCGAAGCCATGTCGGCAATGTTAGATGGACAGTGCGGGTTGAACCATGGATGATCGATGGTCGTGGTAGCCATCCGCCTTTAATTTCATCTTTCAAGCCCATGTTGACCGACATTTCTGAATTCGACGCTTGCGACGACCGCATCCTGACCGAACTGCAGCGCGACGCGCGCATCACCATGGCCGAACTCGGGCGGCGGGTGCACCTGAGTCAACCGGCGGTGACCGAGCGGGTGCGCAAGATGGAGATCAGCGGCGTGATCAAGGGCTACCGGGCCGAGGTGGACCTCGCCCGGCTCGGCTATGGCATCCGCGCCATCATCCGCGTGGCACGGGCTGAATACGCCCGGGTCGTCAAGCTGATCGAGCAGACGCCCGAGGTGCTGAACGCCTACAACGTGACCGGCGACGACAGCTGGGTGCTGGAGATCGCGGTGATCGACGTGGCCCACCTCGACGCGGTGGTGACCAAGTTCTGCATCCTGACCGAGACCTCGACCTGCATCGTGCTCAATGCGCCACGCGAGAACGCCATGGTGCTGCCCGCGCGGCGCGAGAACATCAAGCCCTCGATCCAGAAAGTCACCGGCAGGTGACGGAGCTACCGGCAGGTAGCGGAGCTACCCCCAGGTAGCGGTGCGGGTCAACGCCTGGCGACTCCGGGCCCCGGCCGGTCGGGCAGGGTGGCCAGCACCACGCCGGCGAGCGCAATGCCGAAGGCCAGCAACTGGGCACCGGTAAAGGATTCATCCAGCACCAGCACGCCGACCGTGGCCGCCGAGATCGGCAGCATCACGGTGAAGACGCCGGCCCGCGCCGCCGGTACGGTGCGCAGGCCGGTCATCCACAGCCACACTGTCCACATGCTGGCCGCCAGGGCATAGAACACCAGCAGCAGCCAGGTGCCGGGCCGCACGGCCGCGAAGTCGAACGAAAGCGCGAGGTACAGGCCCATCGGTGTCATCAGCGCCAGACCACACAGGTTGATGAGCGCGCTGATGCGCTTGGGCCCCAGCGTGCCGGTGAGCTTCTTGCCGATCA
>JAQGNA010000256.1 GCA_028292075.1 Rhodoferax sp.
GACTTGCCCCTAAATTCGTACTTGGCGATGGCCCAGGACGCCGCCACGCCGAACACTAGGTTCAGCGGCACGGCGATCACCGTGGCCAGCAGCGTCAGCTTGATGGCCGACCACGCATCGGGCTCGGCCAGCGCCTCGAAGTACGCGCCGAAGCCTTTGCGCAGCGCCTCGGTGAACACCGCGGCCAGCGGCAGCAGCAGGAACAGGAACAGGAAAATCAGCGCGATGCCGATCAGCGTCCAGCGCACCCAGGGCGCTTCGGTCGTGCCGGCCCGGGCACGGCGAACGGGTTGGGTCATGCCGCTCATGACTTCGTCCCCGTGCGGCTGCGCTGCCAGGCCTGCAGTGCGTTGATGACCAGCAGCAGCACGAACGAGAAGAACAGCATCACCACGGCCACGGCGGTGGCGCCGGCGTAGTCGTATTGCTCCAGCTTGCCGATGATGATGAGTGGCGTGATCTCCGAAATCATCGGCATGTTGCCGGCGATGAAGATCACCGATCCGTATTCACCGATGCCGCGCGCGAAAGCCATGGCAAAGCCGGTCATGAGCGCCGGCAGAATGTGCGGCAGGATCACCTTGTAGAAGATCTGCCAGCGGGTGGCGCCCAGCGAGGTGGCGGCCTCTTCCAGCTCTTTTTCGGCGTCTTCCAGCACCGGCTGCACCGTGCGCACCACGAAAGGCAGGCCGATGAAGATCAGCGCGATCACCACGCCGGCCGGCGTGAAGGCGAGCTTGATGCCCATCGGCTCCAGGTACTGACCGAGCCAGCCATTGCCGGCCAGCAGCGCGGTGAGCGAAATGCCCGCCACCGCGGTAGGCAGCGCGAACGGCAGGTCCACCAGCGCATCCACGATCTTCTTGCCCGGAAACTTGTAGCGCACCAGCACCCAGGCGACCAGCAGGCCGAACACCAGGTTGACCACCGCGGCGAACAGCGACGCGCCGAAAGTCAGCCGGTACGAGGCCATCACGCGCGGACCGGTCACGGCGGTCCAGAACTGATCCCATGTGAGGGTGAACGTGCGAAAGAACAGCGCCGACAGCGGGATCAGCACGATCACGCTCAGGTAGAACAGCGTGTAGCCGAGCGTCAGCCCGAAGCCGGGCAGCACCCGTTTCGCGCCACGGGCGCCACCGGTTCCGGTCGCCCCGGCCGCCGGGGCGGACAGAACCGCGCTCATTTCGGCGCGGTGTAGAGCTTGTCGAACTGGCCGCCGTCGTTGAAGTGAACTTTCTGCGCCTGGGCCAGGCCGCCGAAATATTCGTCAACGGTAAAGAGCTTCAGTGGCTTGAAGATGTTGCCGTATTTCTTGAGCACCGCTTCCGAGCGTGGACGCAGTGCGTGCTTGGCGGCGATCTCCTGGCCTTCATCGGAATACAGGTAGTCGAGGTAGGCCTTGGCGAGTTCCGCCGTGCCCTTCTTGGCGACGGTGCGTTCCACCACGGCGACGGGGTTTTCAGCGACGACGCTCGCGCTCGGGTAGACGGCATCGACCTTGCCTTCACCGAATTCCCGGTTGATCGACACCACTTCCGACTCGAAGGTGATGAGCACGTCACCGATGTTGCGCTGCAGGAAGGTGGTGGTCGCGGCACGTCCGCCCGAGGCCAGCACCGGCACGTTCTTGTACAGCTTGCCGACGAATTCGGCCGCCTGAGCGTCGGTGCCGCCCTTGGACCGCACATAGCCCCAGGCGCCGAGGTAGGCATAACGGCCATTGCCGCCGGTCTTGGGGTTGACCACCACCACCTGCACACCGGGCTTGATCAGGTCGTCCCAGTCCTTGATGCCCTTCGGGTTGCCGTTGCGGGTGAGGAACAACATGGTCGAGGTCGTGGGCGAGGCGTTGCCGGGGAACTTTTTGGTCCAGTCTTTTGCAACCACTCCCTTCTCGGCCAGGAAGTCGATGTCGGTGGAAGTGTTCATGGTCACCACGTCGGCGTCGAGGCCTTCGGCCACCGAGCGGGCGATGGCGCTCGACCCGGCATGCGACTGGTCGATCTTCACGTCCTTGCCGGCCGTCTTCTTGTAGTGCGCGACAAAGGCGGCGTTGTAGTCCTTGTAGAACTCGCGTGCCACGTCGTAGGAGCCGTTCAGCAGCGTGTTGCTCTGGGCCGATGCCAGGGTGGACGCCGCCAGCAGCGCGCTGGCCAGGAGGAAGGTGATTTTGGTTTTCATGCCGTTTCAGCCGATCGAGAAAAAGAAGAAGGCGGATTTTCGCCGAGAGAATGGCTTTGCGGCTTCAGGGGCAGCGGAACATCGCTGGCGACAAGGGATTGCAGCAGTGCGAGGCCGAGCGGCCACTCGCCGAACCCGGAGTCCACATTGATATGGCCGCCGTTCTGCAGGCGGACAAATTCACTGCCCCAGGCCCGGGCATAGGCGCCAGCGAGCCGCACCGGGCAGTAAGGGTCGTTGCTGCTGGCCACCAGCACGCTTCGGTAAGCCAGCTTTTGACAAGGCACGGGCGCAAAGTCGTTCAGTACCGAACGGCGTTCCGGGTCGGCGGGTGCCACCAGCAAGGCACCCACGATGCGCGCCGAGGCTTCAGGCGGCAGGTGCACCGTCGCGATGCACCCCAGGCTGTGCGCCACCACCACCACCGGCTCTGGCCGCGACAGGATCAGGTCGGCGAGTGCGCCGACCCAGGCCTGGCGCGAAGGCGCAACCCAGTCATCCTGCTCTACCCGCTCGACGTTCGCCAGCCGTTCAGTCCAAAGGCTCTGCCAATGGCCGGGGCCGGAATTGCGCCAGCCCGGCACCATGACGATGCGCGCGAGGGCCACGGCCACTTACTTGTTCGGCTGCGGCGTGATCCGCAGGTAGGGGCGCACGGCGTTGAAGCCCTTGGGGAAGCGCTGGGCCAGTTCGGTCGGGTCCTGCAGGCTCGGAATGATGACGACGTCGTCGCCGTCGCGCCAGTTCGCCGGCGTGGCCACCTTGTGGCTGTCGGTCAGCTGCAGTGAGTCGATCACGCGCAGGATCTCGTCGAAATTGCGGCCGGTGCTCGCCGGGTAGGTGAACGTGGTGCGGATCGTCTTCTTCGGATCGATGATGAAGACGCTGCGGACCGTGGCGTTCACCAGCGCGTTCGGGTGAATCATGTCGTACAGGGTGGCGACCTTCTTGTCGGCGTCGGCCAGGATGGGGAAGTTGACCGACGTGTCTTGCGTGTCGTTGATGTCCGGCACCCATTTGCCATGCGATTCGAGCGTGTCCACGCTGACCGCAATCGGCTTGACGTTGCGCTTGGCGAACTCGCCGGCCAGCGCCGCTGTCTTGCCGAGCTCGGTCGTGCAGACCGGCGTGAAGTCCGCGGGGTGGGAGAACAGCACGGCCCAGCTGTCGCCGATCCACTCGTGAAACGAAATCGGACCTTGCGTCGATTCCTGGGTGAAATCGGGCGCGGTGTCGCCGAGGCGAAGGGTCTGCTGGGCCATGAAATCTCCGGTTCTGGTTGAATTCGCCGGATTGTGGGGCGCTCGGCTTAAAACCCAAACGACTCTATTCTTTTTTGCATAGCTCGATTTGCATATAAGCTCGACCGTTCAGCCAATGAGCTGCGCTTCGCCCAGGAAGTCGAGAAACACCCGGACGGCCGGCACCAGCCCGCGGCGCGACGGAAAAACCGCATGCAACAGTGCTGGCGGAAGCGACCA
>JAQGNA010000267.1 GCA_028292075.1 Rhodoferax sp.
GCGCGGACTGCTGAAGCTTGAGATGCCGGACTCTCGTGAGAACAAGTCCCTTTTGCGCGAGGCCGTGCGGGTCTTCATGGCGGCGTTTGGCACGTAACTCCTATTCCGTTGCCGCCACACCGCGAAATTCGGTATGTCCCGACTTGCGCTTCGAAGCAGTTAGACCTTCCGCAAAATTCCCAAGGCTGTCTTTGACCAGGTTCTGATGACCGACCGAGATCAGTCTGAAGCTGTCGACCGCCGCCTGGCGTTGACGACGCTTCGGCCAATCGCGCTCGTCTGAAACGCCAGCGACGCCCCGATCCAACTGTAGGTTTTTTGTCGTATGGACTACCAACTGGCCTCTCCTTCGCTCGCTGCTACCGCCCGGGCTGCGACCATCTACAAGGGCGTAAGGTCAGCGACCACGCACCGCTGACCATCGACTACGACGTCAACCTTTGATCCGACAACACGAACGTGTTCTTCAGCCTGGCGCAGGCGGCGGATGTGAGCAGGGCAATGAAGTCGGACAAGCCGGCGCCGGGCAACTGCGGAGCCGGCGCATGCCTACTTGCGCTTGCGGATGCTCTCGGCCGCGGCCTGTGCGGCCGCGATCACCGGCACCACGAGTGGCATGTCGAACTGCGGCTGCAGCCGAAGCGCAGAAGCCGTCAGCGGCCCACCGCCGATGATGACCGCCTTCGCGCCGTCCGCGGCCGACGCGCGCACGGCCTCGGCCAGCGCGGCGTCGAGTTCCTCGGGCGACTTCTTCATTAGCGCGTTCGGGTCGCCAGGCGTCGCGCGCGTGCCGCGGAACTGCGCCCCGTAGCCGAGTGCCACCGCGGTCTGGCGGAACCCTTCGAGCAAGCCCGGATCGGGGGTCGTTGTGGCGATGCCGAACGGGCGACCGCCCTTGGCGGCCTCGTGGAAGGCCTGCTCGCGGATGCCGAACACCGGGACGCCGACCTTGGCACGCAGCTCCGGCAAGCCCGGATCGCCGAAGGCAGAGACGATGATCGCGCCGACCTTTGGATCCCGAGCGGCTTCGACGCCGATCTTGACGACACCCGGCAACGCATCGGCCAGGTCCTTCGGCGTCGTCAGCAGCGGCGGAACGCCCTCGTTGCTCTTGCCCTCGACCTTGATGCCACCGGTCGCCGTCGAGGCGATCTCGGTCATCGACCCCGTGGTGGTCGCATTCGAGTTCGGATTGATCAGCACGATGTACCGGCCTTCGGACGCGGCGGTGCTGCCCTGTGCAGCGGCAAGGCCGGGGAGCAGAGCGCAGACGGCGCTGATCGCCGCGAGCAGGATTTGGCGCGAGGCCGAGCGCGTGGCCGATCCTGGCTGTGGGAAAGTGGGAGCGGGCGTCATGAGTCTCCTTGAGATGGGGTGTGCGAGGGACGAGCGGCCGCGGCCGTGATCCCCTGTGCGTTAGCAGGATCCGCGCCAGAGTAGCCCGCAGCGGTGTCCATTTGCACCAGTCATTCGCAGGTTCGGACCGGTCATGTCGCCCTAGACTCGATGTCAGGAGACGCTCGGCTGGCTACACCGTCAGCCCCCAATGGCCGGGACGTCAGCGCATGAACCGCCGTGACGAAACACGATCATGCAGACAGCAGGCCCGTCGCCTGGTAAGTCGCGAGCAGGTCATCGAACAGAGCGATGTCGGACCGACTGCGGGCGATGAGCTGGGCGCCGGCGATGGCCGCGAAGATCGCCCTCGCCCGGTGTTGCGCCAATTCAGCATCTTCCATGCCTGCCGCCAGCAAGGCCTTCTCGATCCAGGCCACATTGACGTCTGTAAAAGCCTGGACCTCTGTCTTTACGGCGTCCGGTAGGTCGTCGTACTCGGCTGCCATGAAGCTGCAAAGACACAGCCGGTTGTCGTTTTCGAGTGACTTCCGAAAGATGCCTGGGTAGTCCCGCAGCGCTTGGGCCGGCTCACTGCTGTCGGTCAGCAACGTCTCCAGGACCTGCGCAGTGTCTTCCCAGTAACGCTTGGCAACTGCAGCGCCCAGGTCGGCCTTCGTCGGGAAGTGGTAATGCACGCTGGCGCTTTTAACGCCAACCTGCGAAGCGAGATCGCGAAAGTTCAGGCCGCTGTAACCGTGCGCCTGCGCCGCCTTGCGGGCAGCTTCCAGGATCGCTTCGCGTGCGTTCACATTCATGGGACATCTCGTGTTTGTTTGGGTGCGCGGGCCGTGGACGACGGCATTGGCCACATTCTAAATTGAAAAGTTAAAACTACCATCTGATAGATAGTTGTTGACTTTGGATGCCCAAGTCCTTAAATTTGTTTCTCTACCAACTGATAGATAGAAGGAATGCCGACGATGAACCCCGAACTTTTTTATTCCGATGCCACCGCCTTGGCCGACCTGATACGCCAGCGCAAGATCTCACCGGTGGAAGTGATGCAGGCGCATCTCGACCGCATCGCGGCCGTGGACCCGAAGGTCAACGCCATCGTGACGCTCGCCGACGGCGCCATTGAATCAGCCCATGCAGCGGAAGCTGCCGTCATGGCTGGGGCAGAGTTGGGTCCTTTGCATGGCGTGCCGTTCACCGCGAAGGACTCCATCGACACCGCCGGCGTGGCAACCCAACGCGGCTCACCCATCTTCAAAGGCCGCGTCCCCGATGCCGACGCCGTCAGCGTGGCGCGCATGAAGAAGGCCGGCGGCATCCTGCTCGGCAAGACCAACCTGCCGGAGTTCTCGTACTGGATCGAGAGCGACAACCTGCTCAGCGGCCGGTCCAACAACCCTTGGGACCTCTCCCGCACGCCGGGTGGCTCCAGC
>JAQGNA010000277.1 GCA_028292075.1 Rhodoferax sp.
TCTAGCTTCAGGTAGGGAGCGCTGCAGCCGTGCGCTTGCATGAGGTCAGTGAACAGATCGTCGAGCACCCGAATTCGCACCATCTCCTTGCCGGTGACACCATCGGCCGACCAGTAGCCCTCTACCGCGTCGGTGCGTGGGGTTAGAAACGAATTGAGGCCCGGCGACTTGGTGACGTTGATTTCGGCCGTGCCTTCGGCGCTGCCCAGCGCGAAGTCGAACACCTTCCACCGGGCGTCGAATGCTGCCTTGACCTTGAGCATCGCCACGTACTTGGCGACCGGCTCGAACGACCAAACCCAGCCCTTGAAGCCGACCTCATCGCGCAGCATGTCGTGGTATTGCCCCATGTTGCCGCCGACGTCCAGGATGCAGTCGATGCCGTAGCGCTCGATCAGGAGTTGCAAGTGCTTGACCAGCGGCTGCCGGTCCATGCGCCAGGACGCGATAAGTTCATAGCCGCGCGCATGGGCGAGGCCGGTCAGACTGTCTCGCACCGAGTGTTTGAAGCTCACCGCATCTCCTTCGTGAATAGGTTGGACCGCTGTCCGCGCTCTTGCGGCCGGCTCGGCAATTCTGTGGCGTTGCCCGATTCGGACCTATGGGGAATACGTGCTTGCGGTCGGACCGCCAAATCCGGCGGCCCCCGCTTTGCCCTGCATTCCTCGGCAGGCGGCCGCACGCGGCGCAAGCGGGCAGAATGGGCCGGCAACTTCATCATTCGCAGCGCAAGGGGGTATTTGTCATGCAGGGACGACGTGGATTCATCGGTGGCGCCTTGGCCGTGGGTGTGGCGGGAGCGGCTGGGTCGCGCTGGGCCCAGGCCCAGGCCTTTCCCTCCAAGATCGTGAAGATCGTGGTGCCCAACGCCGCAGGTGGCGCGGCCGACCTGACGGCCCGCACGGTGGGCCAAAAAATGGCCGATGCCATGGGGCAGGGCGTGGTGATCGACAACCGGCCGAGCGCGGGCGGCGTGGTGGCGGGTGAATTGGTGGCGCGCTCACCGGCCGATGGCTATACGCTGCTGCTCGTGTCCAGCGGCACGGCGGTCAGCCAGGCGCTTTTCAAGTCATTGCCGTTCGATACGCGGAAAGACTTCGCACCGGTGTCGATGCTGGCCACTTTCGACCTGGCGCTGGTGGTGGACGGGGGTGGACGTTTCAAGACACTGGCCGACCTGCTGGCCTTTGCGCGAGCGCAGCCCGGCAAGTTGAACATCGGTACGCCGAACATCGGCACCACGCAGAACCTGGCGGCGGAGCTGTTCAAGATCACTGCCGGCATCGACGTGCAGGTGGTGCCGTTCAACGGCACGCCACCGGTCATCACCGCACTGCGCGGCGGCCAGATCGATGCCGCGGTCGACATTCTCGGCCCGCTCATGCCGCAACTCACGAGCAAGGCGCTACGGCCGCTGGCGGTGCTGGGAGAAAAGCGCGCGCTGCAACTGCCCGACGTGCCCACGATCAGGGAAAGCGGTGGCAGCCTGGCGTCGTTCAACGTGACGTCCTGGAACGGGCTCGCCGCACCCGCGAACACGCCGACCGAAGTGATCGCGCGCCTGAATCGCGAAGTGATTGCGGCGCTGGCATTGCCCGAAGTGAAGAAGCGCTTGCTCGACCTGAACCTCAGCGCCCAAGGCAGCACGCCCGAGCAGCTCGACAAGCTGCTGGACGCCGAGATCAGGCGCTGGGCCGACGTGATTGCGCGGGCCAAAATCAGCAGACAATGAGCGGTAGCCGTCCGGCCGCGCATGCAGTTTTCATCAAGGTCGCACGAACGGCTGGCGCGTCCGTAAAAGTTACCGCAAATGCTGCGCCGCATCGGCCGAGGCAGGCTCATCCGGTCATGCGCCCCTGATAAGTTAGGCAACGGCGCCGCGCCCGGTCGCGGGGCGGGCACGCTGCTTGCCCTGATGTGCCTGGTCGCCTCTTGTGACCTGGAGTTGCCCGCCATGCCCAGTGTCTCCTCGCCCTTCGATGCGGCGGAATTCCCGCCCGCCGCTGCGCCCGATGTCGGACCGCCTCCAATGCGACATTGGCGGCTGACGAGGCGCTGCAGCATCACGCCGCGCCGCTTCATGCTGCATCTCTGCGCAATGGCCGCGGTGCTGGTGGGCCTTGCCTTCGCACTCTCTGCCCTTGGCAGCCCCTCGCTCGCCGCGTTGTGCCTGGTGCAGGTTGTCGTGCTGTTGTGCACGGGCCTGCATTTTGCGGTGCACGCGGCCGACGGCGAGCAGGTGGTGCTGTACCCCGACCGGCTGGTGGTGCGCCATTACGATGGTCTCGTCGCGCGCAGCTACAGCCTCAATCCCCGCTTCGCGCACTTCGAATGCGGACGTGGTGCCGACGAAGGGTATTACTGGCTGCGGCACGGCGACATCCGCGTGCCGATGGGCCACCAGCTTCCGCCGGTTCGGCGCTGCCTCGCGGTGGCCGAGATCACCACGGCGCTTCTCGGTTTCCACCCCTGAAGTCCGCAAGCCAGGGCGCGCGCAGGCAGGCTTTAGCTTGCCCTGCGCGCTAGTCAAGGATGTGGCGGGCCTTGCGCAGGTCGTGCACGAACTGCGTGACGGCGGCCTCGCGTTCCCCGGGCAGCAGTCGCAGCATGGCCGAGGGGTGGAGCGTGATCAACACCTGGCGACCGTCTGCGCGCGGCAGCCAGTTTCCGCGCTCCTGCGTCACCGACACCGCGCGGCCCACCAGCGAATGGGCGGCCCGCGCACCCAGTGCAACCAGCGCTTCGGGCCGAACCAGCGCGATCTCGTCTTCGAGCCAATGCAGGCAAGCCGCGGCTTCGCGCTGGCCGGGGCTCTTGTGGATGCGCCGCTTGCCGCGTGGCTCGAACTTGAAGTGCTTCACCGCGTTCGACACGAAGAGCCGCTCCCTCGGCAACCCGGCTGCCTCCAGCGCGCGGTCGAGCAACTGGCCTGCTGGGCCGATGAAAGGCCGGCCCTGGCGGTCTTCCTGGTCGCCGGGCTGCTCGCCCACCAGCATCAGCCGGGCGTCGAGCGGGCCTTCTCCGATGACGGACTGGGTGGCGAACTCGCCAATCGGACATTCGCGGCAACGCATGGTGGCGTCGTGCAAGGCCTCCAGCGTGTCGATGCCGTGGTCGGCCAGCGGAAAGAGCGAAGAAGGGGAAGACGTCGAACTCATGCAGCCAGTCTGCGAAACGGCGTGCAACATGACGTGGGCCGGGAGCAATTCCGCCTGTAGGAATGTGGGCCGACGTCAGCCCGGCAGGCGCCGTGACAGGCCGGCACGGACGCCCATGTCACCAGGCTATGACTTCTCGGGGTTCAGCAAACGTTGAACGGTCTGGCGGATCAGTTCCTGCATTGCCTTCTGTGTCAACGTGGTGGGGCGCTGCGCACTGACCGCCATCGACAGCTTGCTCAGCAGCGCCGGAGAATGGATGCGGCGGGTGGTGAAGGCAGTGGGCCGTCCGGACGTGACCACCGCGTTCATCGACAGCACCGCGCTGCCTGCGCCGTCGGCCACCAGGTCGAGGATGGCCGCCACGCCATCGATCTCGAGTGCGATCACCGGCTGGCAGCCAATGCTCGCCAGCTCGGACTCGACGACCATGCGAATCGCGTTCGGGCGGGTCGGAATCACCAGTGGAAGCGCCGCCAACGCCCGCAGGCTGATACCGCCGTGGTCACCTCGGTCTATAACGTCGTCAGCGTCGGCCTCGGTGGCTTCCCCGGCGCGTGCCGCTGCACCGCCAGCCGGTGGCCCATCGTGCGGCCGGCGTTGCACCAGGTACAACGGTTCCTCCAGCAGCGGGCTCAACTCGATGCCGGGCGTGGGCATGGCGTTGTAGAGCAGGGCGATGTCGAGTCGACCGGTGACCAATGAGTCCTGCATCGCCACCGACAGGCTTTCGCTGATGGACAGGGCGGCCTGCGGCAGCTTGATCCGGAACTCGCGCGTCAGCGGCACGGTCAGGATCTTCGCAATGCTTGGCGGCAGCCCGATGGCCACCCGCCCTTCGAGCGCACCGCGGATGCGGCCCAGTTCCTCCCGAGCACGCTGTACCTGGTGCAGGATGCCACGGCCATGCTCGAGCAACACGCGGCCTGCCTCGGTCGGAGTGGCCCCGCGGCCGTTTCGCAGCAACAGGTTCTGCCGCAGTTCCACCTCCAGGAGGCGCACATGGCGGCTGAGCAGCGGCTGTGGAATGCCGAGTGCGCTGGCAGCCCGCGTGAAACTGCCGAGTTCCGCCACCCTTACGAAAGATTCGATTTGTTTCAAGTCCATTGGCGCATCTGGGTTATGGTTTTCGTGGCCTTCTGATCAGGGTGACGCAGCATACCTTTCGTGCCTGCCGGGGGAGACAAGGCAGCCATGCGACATGGGCAGTCGACGGCTACGACGCATGCCGCGCGATCCGCGCCCAAGCTCGCCTCCGTGCCTTGCCCGTCGTGGCCATGGCGGCCCATGCCATGCAGGAAGAACGCCACCGGGTGCTTGCCGTCGGCATGGACGAGCACCTGGCCAAGCCGATCGGACGCGCCAGCGCTGCAGCCGGACTCCGCCGCGAACTTCGACCGCTTGCGCTACCGCCGGCGCCAGTGCACCGCCGACGCCGAGCACATGAACGGTGCCACGAACAGCGGTGGCGCAGCCGCCCAGGTCTCGACCGGGCGACGCCTGGAACTGACCCGAGGGGATGACGGAACACATTGCCACAAGCAGCGCTTGCCAAGTTGACGCTTGGTTTTGGACCCTGCGGCGGAAGAGTTGTTTCCGACATACCAAGCGCTCGCCATGCAAATTTTAAATAGCAGCTAGTGGCCTTCGTATGCAAAGAGAACCGGCCAAAACCGGGCAAACTGCCTAGAATTTGCCCTCATGCAAGCCATTTATTTTTTACGGTTCTCGCGGGGCGCCATTGCGCCCGCGCCTGTTGACGGTAGCTTTCCTTCGACATGCACTGCGCTCCCGTCGCATGGCCTGGCACTGGCACTGGCCGCAACATCCGATCGACGGGATCGTCGATGAGCGGGCCCCTTGCTCCTACTGCCGGTGTCCGGCGTGTCCCTGGCGCGCCCCGTGGAACGCAGCCGGTCACCGGTGCGGTCGACGTCCAGTCGTTCCTCAACGACCACCGTTTCTCGGGCTACCAGTGGCTGATCTTTTTCATGTGCTTCATGGTCGTGTTGCTGGACGGCTTCGACACCGCTGCCATTGGCTACATCGCCCCATCGCTGATCGTTGAATGGGGCGTCGCCAGGCCGGCCCTCGCGCCGGTGCTAAGCGCGGCGCTGTTCGGCCTGGCCGCGGGTGCCCTGAGTGCCGGCCCGCTGGCGGACAAGTTCGGTCGCAAGCTGGTGCTCATCGGCTCGGTCCTGGTGTTCGCCATCGCCTGCCTGATCTCCGGTTATGCCACCAGCCTGACCGAGTTGACCGTGCTCCGGTTCATCACGGGTCTGGGGCTGGGCGCCGCCATGCCGAACGCCGTCACGCTGACCAGCGAATACTGCCCCGACCGCCAACGCGCCACCCTGACCAACGCCATGTTCTGCGGCTTTCCGCTGGGCGCGGCATTCGGCGGCTTTCTTGCTTCGTGGATGATCCCGCACTGGGGCTGGCGCAGCGTGCTGCACCTGGGCGGCATCGCGCCGCTGGTGCTGGCGGTGGCAATGCTCTTCATGTTGCCGGAGTCCGTGCGCTACCTGGTGGCGCGCGGCCGGCCGGTGGCGCAGGTCAAGCGCATCCTGTCGCGCATCTCAGCCACCGCTGAGGCGGCATCCACTTTCGTGCTGAGCGAGAGCAAGGCCACCACGACCGGCCAAACCGGCCTTGCCGTGGTGCTCAGCAAGCGCTATCTGCTGGGGTCCGTGATGCTTTGGCTGGCCTATTTCATGGGCCTGGTGATCTTCTACGCGCTCATCAACTGGATGCCGATCCTGCTGAAAGACGCCGGCATGGCGCCGCAAAAGGCGACGCTCGTCTCGGCGCTGTTCCCGCTCGGCGGTGTCGGCGCCGTGCTGTTCGGCTGGTTGATGGACCGCTTCAACCCGAACCGCATCATCGCCGTCGGCTATGCGCTGACGGCGGTGTCGATCTACGTGGTGGGCCAGGTCGTGGGGCATGACTGGCTGCTGGTCGCCATGGTGTTCGTGGCCGGGGCCATCATGAACACGGCCCAGTCGTCCATGCCGGCGCTGGCGGCGGGTTTTTATCCGACCCAGGGGCGCGCCACCGGTGTGGCGTGGATGTTGGGCATCGGCCGGTTCGGCGGCATCGCGGGCTCGTTCCTGGTGGCCGAGCTGGCGGCGCGGCAACTCGGCTTCGACCAGATCTTCACCATCGTGGCCGTGCCCGGCCTCATCGCCACGGTTGCGCTGCTGATCAAGCAGTGGGCGCATCCCGAAGGCGCGTCTGCCGCGTCGGCCTTGCGCCAGGGCACGATGGCGCACTAGCGTTCGCCGCCCACATTGAACCACTGCCAAAGCATCAGGCCATGCGGTGCCTGACGCCCGCGCCGCAACCCCTCAACGACAAGGAGACCTTCACATGATCATCGACTGCCACGGCCACTACACCACCGCGCCCAAGGCGCTGGAGAACTGGCGCAACCAGCAGATCGCCGGCATCAAGGATCCGGCCCTCATGCCGAAGGTGGCCGACCTGAAGATCAGCGACGACCAGCTGCGCGAATCGATCGAGACCAACCAGCTGCGCCTGATGAAGGAACGCGGCAGCGATCTCACGCTGTTCTCGCCGCGCGCCAGCTTCATGGCCCACCACATCGGCGACTTCAATGTGTCGTCCACCTGGGCGGCCATTTGCAACGAGCTCTGCTACCGGGTGTCGCAGCTGTTCCCCGACCACTTCGTGCCCGTGGCCATGCTGCCGCAGTCACCAGGTGTTGA
>JAQGNA010000288.1 GCA_028292075.1 Rhodoferax sp.
CGCCAGGTGTTGAAGAACAAGTCAGAAGCCTGACAGGCTTCTTGCTTTGGCATGAAGGCCCGGTGCTACGCGCAAGTAGCCACGGGCCATTTTTGATGGCATTCCCTCATTGCCGCCAACGCCCAACACGCGTTCCCTCAGCATGATCACCATCGCTGTCGATTGAATGGGCGGAGACCACGGGCCGCAGGTCACGTTGCCGGCCTGCCGGCACTTCCTCGATTCCCATCCTGATGCCGAGCTGCTGCTTGTGGGCTTGCCCGCGAGCCTGGCGGCTTTTTCGCATGCCCGCGCCAAGACCGTTGCGGCCAGCGAGGTCGTCGGCATGGACGACTCCATTGAGGTCGCACTCCGGCGCAAGAAAGACTCGTCGATGCGGGTGGCCATCCAGCAAGTGAAAGACGGTGCCGCTCAGGCTGCGCTTTCGGCTGGCAATACCGGCGCGCTCATGGCCATCGCCCGTTATGTGCTCAAGACGCTGGAAGGCATCGACCGGCCCGCCATCGCCGGCCAGATCCCCAATGCCAAGGGCGGGGCCACCACGGTGCTCGACCTCGGCGCGAATGTCGACTGCACGGCCGAACACCTGCTGCAGTTCGCAGTCATGGGCTCGGCCCTGGTGTCCGTGCTCAGCGACAACGAAAACCCGACGGTCGGCTTGCTCAACATCGGCGAAGAAGCCATCAAGGGCAACGAGATCATCAAGCGGGCCGGTGAACTGCTGCGTGCCGCCGGCGAAGCGGGCGACCTCAACTTCTACGGCAACGTCGAGGGCAACGACATCTTCAAAGGCACGTCCGACATCGTGGTCTGCGACGGCTTCGTCGGCAATGTTGCGCTCAAGACGAGCGAAGGCCTGGCCACCATGATCGTCAACTTCCTAAAGGCTGAGTTTTCACGCAATCTGTTCACCAAGTCGGCGGCGGTGCTGGCCTATCCGGTGCTCACCGCGCTGAAAAAGCGGATGGACTATCGCAGACACAATGGTGGCGCGCTCCTAGGACTCCGCGGCCTGGTCTTCAAAAGCCACGGCTCGGCCGATGCTTTCGCGTTCGAGCAGGCGTTGAACCGGGCGTATGATGCGGCTCGCCATCAACTGCTGGACCGGGTCCAGGCGCGTATTGCGCATGCGGCGCCGCTTCTTTCCGGCACCGCTGCCGCAGCGGCGCCTGAGGCGGTCGCTTCCACCCATCTATGAGACGTTATTCGCGCATCACCGGCACCGGTAGCTACCTTCCGCCCCGCCGACTTACGAACCAGGACCTGGCCGTTGAACTGGCTGCCCGCGGCGTCGAAACCTCGGACGAATGGATCGTCGAACGCACCGGTATCCGGGCCCGCCACTTTGCCGCGCCCGATGTCGCCAGCAGTGATTTGGCATTGCATGCCGCGCAACAGGCGCTCACGGCGTCCGGCGTGGCCGCGGCCGACATCGACCTCATCATCGTCGCCACGTCCACACCCGACATGGTGTTTCCGTCCACGGCCTGCATCCTGCAGCACAAGCTTGGCATTGCCGGCTGTGCCGCCTTCGATGTGCAGGCCGTCTGCAGCGGCTTCGTGTACGCCCTGACCGTCGCCGACGCCATGGTCCAGACCGGTGCCGCCAGCAAAGCGCTGGTGATCGGCGCAGAAGTGTTCTCGCGCATCCTCGATTTTTCCGATCGCACCACCTGTGTGCTGTTCGGTGACGGTGCGGGCGCGGTGGTGCTCGAAGCGTCAGAGACGCCGGGCATCCTGGCGAGCGACCTGCACGCCGACGGCAAGCATGTCGGCATCCTCTGTGTGCCGGGCAATGTCTCAGGCGGGCAGGTGCTCGGTCTGCCGCTCTTGAAGATGGACGGCCAGGCGGTGTTCAAGCTGGCGGTGGGCGTGCTGGAAGAAGCCGCGCGCGCCACGCTGGCCAAGGCCGGCAAGACCGAGGCCGACATCGACTGGCTGATCCCGCATCAGGCGAACATCCGCATCATGCAGAGCACCGCGCGCAAGCTCAAGCTGCCGATGGACAAGGTCATCGTCACGGTGGACCAGCACGGCAACACTTCGGCCGCTTCCATTCCACTGGCGCTCGACGCCGGCGTGCGCAGCGGCAAGATCAAACCGGGTCAAACCCTCATGCTCGAAGGCGTGGGCGGTGGATTCACCTGGGGCGCGGTCCTGTTGAACCTCTAGTGGCCGGTGCGCAGGCCCGCCTTGCGCCGACCACTGTCTTGACTGAACATCGATGAAACCTTTTGCATTTGTCTTTCCCGGGCAGGGCTCGCAGTCCGTCGGCATGCTCGACGCCTGGGGTGTCCATCCCATCGTGGCGCACACGCTGCGTGAAGCCTCCGACGCGCTGAACGAGGACGTCGGCCGCCTCATCAAGGAAGGTCCCAAGGAAGCTCTCGCACTGACGACCAACACACAGCCGGTGATGCTGGTGGCGGGCGTGGCTGCCTACCGCGTCTGGATGGCGGAAGTCGGCGTGGCGCCGGCGGTGGTGGCCGGTCATTCGCTGGGCGAATACGCGGCCCTGGTTGCCTCTGGCGTGCTGACGCTGGCGCAGGCCGCGCCGCTGGTCCGCTACCGGGCGCAGGCCATGCAGGATGCCGTGCCGGTCGGCACCGGTGCCATGGCCGCGATCCTTGGCACGGACGCCCTCAGTGTGATCGCCGGATGCGCCGAAGTCACGGCGCAGATGCGTGCTCAGGGCGCCGACAGTGCTGCGGAAATCGTCGAGGCCGTCAACTTCAACGACCCCGGCCAGACCGTCATTGCGGGCAGCAAGGCCGCGGTCGAGAAAGCCTGCGAAGCCTTGAAGGCGCGGGGCGCGAAGCGTGCGCTGCCGTTGCCGGTGTCCGCGCCGTTTCATTCGAGCCTGATGAAGCCCGCGGCCGATCGCCTTCGCGAGAAGCTGGCGCAAACCGCCTTTGCGCTGCCGCAAATCCCCGTGGTGAACAACATCGACGTGACAGTGGAAACCGATGCCGCCCGCATCCGCGACGCTCTGGTGCGACAGGCCTATGGTCCCGTGCGCTGGGTCGAATGCGTGGCCGCCATCAAGGCCCGCGGCATCGACACCCTGGTTGAATGCGGGCCGGGCAAGGTGCTGGCCGGCTTGGTCAAACGCATCGACACCGAATTGACCGGCTTGCCGGTGTATGACGCGGCCAGCCTCGCCGAGGCACGTCGCCAACTCGAGGGCGCCGCGGCATGAGCGCGAACAACACGTTCGAAGGCCAGGTTGCGCTGGTCACTGGTGCCTCCCGCGGCATCGGCGCCGCCATTGCACTGGTGCTGGCGCAACGAGGCCTGAAGGTCATCGGCACCGCGACCACCGACGAAGGCGCCGAGCGCATCACCCAGGCCCTGGCAGCATATCCTGGTAGCTGCGGGCGCAAGCTCAACGTGAACGACCCGGAAGCGGAAGCCGTGGTCGAGGCCATCGCCAAGGAATTCGGCGGCCTTCAGGTGCTGGTGAACAACGCCGGCATCACCCGCGACACGCTGGCCATGCGCATGAAGGACGACGACTGGGACGCGGTGATGGACACCAACCTCAAGGCCGTGTTCCGCATGAGCCGCGCGGTGATGCGAACCATGATGAAGCAGCGCTATGGCCGCATCATCAGCATCACATCGGTCGTGGGCGCGTCGGGCAACCCTGGCCAGGCCAATTACGCGGCCGCCAAGGCCGGCGTGGCCGGCATGACGCGGGCTCTGGCCCGTGAACTTGGCTCGCGCAATGTCACCGTGAACTGCGTGGCCCCTGGCTTCATCGCCACCGACATGACCGCTGCCCTTGGCGACGACCAGCACAAGTCCTTGTTGGGTCAGATTCCGCTGGGCCACCTCGGAAAGCCGGAGGACGTGGCCCATGCCGTCGCATACCTCGCCTCGCCAGAGGCATCCTACGTGACCGGGCAGGAACTGCATGTCAACGGTGGCATGTACATGTAAGCGGCGCAACAGTCTTGTAGCATTCCAGCCGTTCGATCCGTTCGGCAGCCAAGGCGGGCCCCAGCGCCCGCGCGCGGCTAAAATCACGGATTCTTTTTACAACCCTCAGAGGGAACCATGAGCGATATCGAAGCACGCGTTAAAAAAATCATTGCCGAACAACTGGGTGTAGAGGAAACACAAGTCACGCCGGAAAAAGCCTTTGTGGCCGATCTGGGCGCCGACTCGCTCGACACCGTCGAACTCGTGATGGCTCTGGAAGATGAATTTGGCATCGAGATCCCCGACGAAGACGCCGAGAAGATTACGACCGTCCAGAACGCGATCGACTACGCCACCAACCACCAGAAAGCCTGACGTCGGCGCGGCGCGGTGCCCAGGGCATCGCGCAGACCCGACCGTCGCATGGCAATGGCCAGGCCTCAGCCGGCCCCTTCACCGCCGGCGCCGCCCAGTGCGGCATCGTTTCCGCTCATTGGCGGCTTACCAATCCAAATACTTATGTCCCGTCGTCGTGTCGTCGTTACAGGTTTAGGCTGTGTCAGTCCGGTAGGCAACACCGTGGCCGATTCATGGTCGGCGCTGCTGGCCGGCCAATCCGGCATTGATTTCATCAAGAGTTTCGACGCGACCCCCTTTGCGTGCAAGTTCGCTGGTGAAGTCAAGGGCTTCAACATCACCGATCTGATTCCCGAGAAGGAAGCGCGCCACATGGACCGCTTCATCCATCTCGGTCTGGCCGCGGCCATCGAGGCGGTGGCCGACGCCGGTCTCAAGACCGGCGACGCGCTGGGCGAGGAAGAGGCGACGCGGATCGGCTGCAACATCGGCTCCGGCATCGGCGGGCTGCCGATGATCGAAGAGACCCATGCCGAACTGGTCAACCGCGGCCCGCGCCGGGTGTCGCCGTTCTTCGTGCCGGCGTCCATCATCAACATGATCTCGGGCCATGTGTCGATCAAGTTCGGCTTCAAGGGCCCGAACCTCGCAGTCGTCACGGCTTGCACCACCGGCCTGCATGCCATTGGCCAGTCCGCCCGCATGATCGAATACGGCGATTGCGACGTGATGGTGGCCGGCGGTGCCGAGTCGACCATGTCGCCGCTGGGCATCGGCGGCTTTGCCGCGGCCCGCGCACTGAGCTTTCGCAACGACGACCCAAAAACGGCTTCGCGCCCCTGGGACAAGGACCGCGACGGCTTCGTGTTGGGCGAAGGCGCGGGCGTCGTCGTGCTCGAGGAATACGAGCATGCCAAGGCCCGCGGCGCCAGAATTTATGCCGAAATCATTGGCTTCGGCCTGACCGGCGACGCCTTCCACATGACCGCGCCCGATGTGGACGGCCCCCGCCGCTCCATGCAGATGGCGCTCAAGAACGCCGGCGTCAACGCCGACCAGGTCGACTACCTGAATGCGCACGGCACGTCCACGCCCCTCGGCGACCTGAACGAGACCAACGCGATCAAGCTGGCATTGGGCGACCATGCCAAGAAGACGCTCATCAACTCGACCAAGTCGATGACCGGGCACTTGCTTGGCGGTGCCGGTGGCATTGAGAGCGTGTTTACCGCCCTGGCGATCTACCACCAGAAGAGCCCGCCAACGATCAACATCTTCAACCAGGATCCGCAGTGCGACCTGGACTACTGCGCCAACACCGCACGCGACGTGAAGATCGACATCGCCGTGAAAAACAACTTCGGCTTCGGCGGCACCAACGGCACGCTGGTGTTCAAGCGCGTCTGACGCGCCCAACGGCTTGCACGGCAGGCACCGCTCTTCATTGGACCGGGCCTTCGCACAATGCACAACGCCCCATCGGTTTCCTATCCGGTGGGGCGTTCGCGTTTTTTTGGCCTGATGTTGGGCGTGCTTTGGCTGGCGGGCGCGGCGCTGGTCGTGGCCTGGTGCTGGGACCAGGCGATCCCTGGGTGGCGCCAGGCTACGGCGCTTGCTTCCTTGCCGATTTCGGCGGCTTGCGCCAGGCACAGCTGGCGGGCGATGTGCCCAGGCATCTTGCGGTGGGACGGCCAGGTGTGGCTCTGGCGGCCTTCGAGTCTGGGGGAGGGCGCGGACGCCGAACCGGTGACGCTGCACGCCCACCTCGATCTGCAGCGCCATCTGCTGGTCAGCCTGCGCCAGTCCTCCGGCCAGGTCGCGTGGTGCTGGCTGGAAAGCGTGCAGATGCCCCTGCGCTGGGCGGATTTACGCCGTGCGGTATATTCGCCCGCCAGACCGCAAGCCGTGTTGGACGATGCGCCCGAGCCTCCCGTTAAGCCTGCCGCGCCAGCATCGCCCGAAACATGACTTCCACCCCGCCTCCGATCGAGCCGTCCGTTCCCATCGGGCCCGCCGCTGCCACCGACAGCGACCTGATGCTGGTCGAGCGGACAGTGGCCGGTGACCAGCGGGCTTTCGAACTGCTGGTGATCAAGTACCAGCGCCGCATTCAGCGCCTCATCGGCCGCATGGTGCGCGACGTCGATCTTGTCGAGGACATCGCCCAGGAAACCTTCATCCGGGCCTACCGTGCGCTGCCCAAGTTTCGCGGCGACGCCCAGTTCTACACCTGGCTCTACCGCATCGCCGTGAACACCGCGAAGAAGACACTGATGGACTTCAAGCGAGATCCCACGGTGAGTGAAGCCGCGTTGCGCTCATCCGACGACGACGATGAAACTTCCCCGCGGGAAAACGAACCAATCAGCCATGAGACCCCAGACACCGTGCTTGCCGCCCAGCAGATATCGGCGATGTTGAACGCGGCCATGGAAGCCCTGCCCGAGGACTTGAGGCAGGCAGTGACGCTGCGCGAGATCGAAGGCATGAGCTACGAGGACATCGCAGAAGCCATGAATTGCCCCATCGGCACGGTACGGTCGCGGATCTTCCGCGCGCGGGAAGCCATTTCGGCGCGGGTCAAGCCGCTGCTGGAGAACCAGACGGGCAAGCGATGGTGACGCCGGTGCGTGCAAGCGGTATGCACCAGGCGTCAGGTGAACCCATTCTCTGGTCCGACGACGGACGGCAGGGCAGATAACAGGTGAAGCAGATGAATACGGAACACACGGTGAACGACCACGAAATGCTTTCGGCACTGGCCGATGGACAACTGCGCGGCGCGGCGTTCGCGCAGGCCGTGGAATCGGTGCTGCAAGATGACGAAGCGCGGGCCACCTGGCACTGCTATCAGGTGATCGGCGATGTGCTGCGCTCCGGTGACCTGGCGTCGCAATGCAGTGGCGACGGTGCTTTTCTGGCGCGTTTCCAGGCGCGTCTGAAGGAAGAGCCGTCTGCGGCGCGTCCCCTTGCCGTGACGCCGGTGGCGCATCCGATGGCGGCTCAGGTTGCCGTGGCCTACTCGACGGTCGAGCGCATGTCGGCGGCAAGTGCCAGCGGCAAGGCGGCCGATGCAACCGATACGACCGCTACGACCGATGCTGCCATGAGAGTGCCCGTCGCTGCCAACGCGCCGGCATTCCGCTGGAAGATGGTGGCCGGAATCGCCTCCATGGTGGCGGTCGCGGCCATCGGCTGGAATCTGGTGGGCGCGCCCGGTGCATCCGATCGGGGGCAACAGCTGGCCGCGGTGCCGGCGTCGCCTGCGATTGCGTTGACCGAAGCGGCAGCGCCCGCCAAGGCGCTCGCCGGTGCGACCGGTGTCGCCGCCGCCGGTCCGGTCGCGGTGGCCGACGCCTCCGTGCAAACTGTGCCGACACACACCGCGGAATCACCCGTCAATGAGCCGCAGGTCATGATCCGCGACCGCCGGCTCGACGAGCTCATGGCCGCCCACAAGCAGTTCGGCGGAACGTCGGCACTGCAGATGCCGGCCGGCTTCCTGCGGAATGCCACCTTCGAAGCACCGGCCCGTTGACGCACCGGTCGCTCCGAGAAAGTCATTGATGCGCGGTCTGTTCTTCCTTCCAACGCTGTGGCGTGCGGCCTGTGGCCTGGCCCTGGCCGGCCCGCTTGTGGCCCATGCCCAGGCGCCGGCAGGGGTGCCGCCAGCCGAGGTGCCGACCGCCGCCGCATCGGCCACTGAAGCGGCCACGCAGGGCGAACGCAGCGTCAGTGAATGGCTGCTGCGCATGCACAGCGCGTCGCGCAAGCGCGCCTACGTTGGCACGTTCGTGGTGTCGTCGGGTTCGGGCAATCTTTCGAGCGCTCGCATCTGGCATGTGTGCAATGGCGACGACCAGGTCGAGCGCGTCGAAACGCTGACCGGCGCGCCGCGGTCCACCTTCCGTCACAACGACCAGGTCGTGACCTTCCTGCCGGAGAGCAAGGTCGCCCAGACCGAAAAGCGCGAGTCGCTCGGGCTGTTCCCCAACCTCCTGCGCGCGCCGGATTCATCGATTCCAGAGTTCTATGGCGCCAAGCGCGTCGGCAGTGAACGCGTGGCCGGCTTCGACGCGGACGTGGTCCGGGTGATCGCCAAGGACAGGTTGCGTTATGGCTACCGCATCTGGAGCGAAAAGAAGAGCGGCCTGGTGGTCAAGCTGCAGACGCTCGATGTCGACGGCGCCGTGCTGGAGCAGGCTGCGTTCTCCGAACTGCAACTCGACGCGCCGGTCCGCATGGACAAACTGTCCGCCATGATGGCAAACACCGCCGGCTACCGTGTCGAGAAGATCGACATGCAGAAGACCACCGCGCTGGCGGAGGGCTGGGCCTTGAAGGGCGACGTGCCGGGCTTCAAGCCGATGAGTTGCTTCAAGCGGCCAGTGGCTGGCGTGTCGCCAGACGCCCAGGGCGGCACGCTGCAATGGATATTTTCCGACGGCCTCGCCTCGGTGTCCCTCTTCATCGAGAATTTCGATGCCAAGCGCCATTCGCGCGAGGGGTTCATGGCAATGGGCGCCACGCAGTCGTTCTCCCAGCGGGTGAGCGACTGGTGGATTACCGTGGTGGGCGAAGTGCCGCCACAAACCCTCAAAGCTTTCGCCCAGGCCCTTGAGCGCAAGAAATAAAGCACCATGTGGTGGTGCTGCGTTCGACGGCTGGCCTGGACCAGTCTGCTCAGCCCCTGTTTTTTGAAAAAGGCTCCGATGATGTTGCAAGTCGATCTGAAGAAAATGCGCTCCCTGGCACTGGCATGTGCCATGGCAGTGGCCGCTACTGCCGCCGTCATGCCGGTCGAGTCCGCCGTGGCGCAGACCCGCACGCTGCCCGATTTCACCGACCTGGTCGAGCAGATCGGGCCGTCGGTGGTCAACATCCGCACGCTGGAAAAAGCGGCGGCCCGCGGTGAAGCCAACAACGGCATGGACGAGGAGATGCTCGAGTTCTTCCGGCGCTTCGGCGTACCGATTCCGAACACGCCCCGGCAAGGCCCCCGTCCGCCGCGCCAGCAGGACCCGGACGAGGAACAACCTCGCGGCGTCGGCTCCGGATTCATTCTGAGCACGGACGGCCTGATCATGACCAACGCCCACGTCGTCGAAGGCGCGGACGAGGTCATCGTCACGCTCACCGACAAGCGCGAGTTCAAGGCGAAGATCATCGGCTCGGACAAGCGGACCGACGTGGCCGTGGTCCGCATCGAAGCCACCGGCCTGCCAGCCGTCAAGCTGGGCGACGTCGGCCGGTTGAAGGTGGGCGAATGGGTCATGGCCATCGGCTCGCCGTTCGGCCTCGAGAACACGGTGACCGCCGGCATCGTCAGCGCGAAGCAGCGCGACACCGGCGACTACCTGCCCTTCATCCAGACCGACGTGGCCATCAACCCCGGCAACTCCGGCGGCCCGCTGATCAACATGCGCGGCGAGGTGGTTGGCATCAACAGCCAGATCTATTCGAGATCGGGCGGCTTCATGGGCATCTCCTTCGCGATTCCGATCGACGAGGCGACGCGCGTCAGCGATCA
>JAQGNA010000234.1 GCA_028292075.1 Rhodoferax sp.
AATTTCACCGACGTGATCGACGACGTCCGCCGCCATGTGGCGCTGAGCCAGGACAGCCGCGACGGCCTCGAGGTCACGCCCATCCTGCTGCTCGGCCCGCCAGGCATCGGCAAGACGCATTTCGCCAAGAAGCTCGCCGATCTGCTGGGCACTGGCATGAGCCTGGTGCCGATGAGCTCGATGACCGCCGGTTGGCTGCTCTCGGGCTCGAGTTCGCAGTGGAAAGGCGCCAAGCCCGGTAAGGTGTTCGAAGCCCTGGTCGACGGCCAATATGCCAACCCGGTCATCGTGGTGGACGAGATCGACAAGGCCAGCGCCGATGCGCAATACGATCCGCTCGGCGCGCTCTATAGCCTGTTGGAACACGACACGGCCAAGCACTTCACCGATGAGTTCGCCGAGGTGGCCATCGACGCCAGCCAGGTCATCTGGATCACCACCGCCAACGACGAGCGCAGCATTCCCGAGCCGATTTTGAACCGCATGAACGTGTTCGAGATCGCTCCACCCACCTTCGATGCCGCACGACAGATCGCGCGCAACCTCTACCGCTCGATCCTTGGCGAACACGGATGGGGCGAGCGTTTCGAGCCCGAACCGGCGGACGACCTGCTGGACCAACTGGCCGAACTGGCACCGCGGGAAATGCGCCGCGCGCTCATGACCGGCTTCGGGAATGCTCGCCTGGACCGACGAGACGCCGTGCGTACCGACGACCTGCCGCGCCCAGGCGCCGGCAAAACCCGCATGGGGTTCATGCAGTAAACCGCACGCGCCGGCGTGGCGACAAAGGCACGACGCGGCGCCCGGTAAACTCGTGCGGTGGTGCGACTTGCCACGCAACCACTGTCCGCATGAATTTCACTTCCAGCCTGCTGCTCATCTTCGCGCTCATCGTCGCAAGCGGATTTTTCTCCATCGCCGAGATTTCCCTGGCCGCGTCCCGTCGCCTGCGCCTGCGCCAGATGGCCGACGAGGGCGACGCCCGCGCCGAACGCGTCATTCGCATCCAGGACCAGCCGGGGCACTATTTCACCGTCGTGCAGATCGGCCTGAACGCCGTGGCGATTCTTGGCGGCATCGTCGGCGAAGGCGCGCTGAGGCCATGGCTGACGATGTTCTTCCAGCTCTGGCTGAGCCCGGCGGGGGGTGATACGGCCGGGTTCCTCGCTTCCTTCCTGGTGATCACTTCCTTGTTCATCCTTTTCGCCGACCTGTTCCCCAAGCGCCTTGGCATGACGGCACCGGAGCAGGCCGCGGTCTGGGTGGTCGGCCCCATGCAGACCTGCATGACAGCGCTGAAACCGCTGGTCTGGGTTTACAGCAAGGGGGCCGACGGGTTGTTCCGCCTGTTCGATCTGCCCACCCAGCGCGACGACCGCATCACCTCGGCCGACATCCTGGCCATGACGGAAGCGGGTACGCGCGCCGGCGTGCTGGCGGCGCGCGAACAACAGGTCATTGCCAACGTGTTCGAACTGGACACCCGCACCGTCTCGAGCGCCATGACCGCACGCGACCGCATTGCCTTCTTCTTGCGCGATGACCCGGACAGCGTAATCCGCCTGCGCATTGCCGCCGAGCCGTATTCGACCTACCCGGTCTGCGAAGTCGACATCGACCATGTGGTCGGCTATGTGGACGCGAAAGACCTGTTCCAGCGAGTATTGAACAACCAGCCGATCTCGCTGACCGACGATGCGCTGGTGCGAAAGGTCCTCATGGTGCCCGACCGCCTGACGCTGGGCGAGGTGCTGGAGCAATTCCGCCAGGTCCACGAAGACTTCGCGGTCATCATCAACGAGTACAGCTTCGTGGTGGGCGTGGTGACGCTCAATGACGTGATGAGCACCGTCATGGGCGACCTCATCTCGTCGTCGCAGGACGAGGAACGCATCGTTCGCCGCGACGAAAACTCGTGGCTCATCGACGGTGTCACTTCGATCCAGGATGTGCTGCATGCGCTCTCACTCGACGCACTGCCGCACGAGGACGACTACGAGACGCTGGCCGGCTTCATGATGGTGATGCTGCGCCGGGTTCCACGGCGCACCGACACCGTGGTCTGGGGAAACTACAAGTTCGAGGTGCTGGACGTGGACAGCTACCGCATCGACCAGGTGATGGTGTCGCGCGTCACACCCGTGTCCACGGCGGCGGCCAACTGATCACTTCCGCTGGCCGCCACGCCGGCAGGATCAACCCGGCTTGCGCCCCTGGATCAGGTTGCGAATGAAGTTGGCGGGAATGGCGTAAGTGATGCCCGAAGGGTTGGTCAGCGCCGACTCCTTGGTTCCCTTGATGAAGACCATGTTGATCACGCCCAGCACTTCGCCGCTGTCGGCGTCGAACAAGGGCCCACCGCTGTTGCCCGGGTAAGCCGTGGCATCCAGCTGGAAGATGTTGAACGTGCCATCTCGCAGGCTGCGGATCACTCGCTCCGTGAGTTGCTGGCCGTTGGCGGCCGGCAGCGAGATTGCGGTGATCGAAGACACCATGCCACGGTGGGTGACCGGCGAAAAGCCCAGCGCCCCGCCGATCGGAAAACCCATGAACGCGATGGGCTGGCCTTCGCGCACCGTGTCTGAATCGCGCAGCGTGAGCCCAGGCACAGGCGCCCCATCGATCTGAAGCAGGGCGATGTCATGAATCCGGTCCATCTCGACCACGGTCGCCTTGCGCGT
>JAQGNA010000318.1 GCA_028292075.1 Rhodoferax sp.
CGGGTCATGGCGTGGTAGCGCGGCGAGGTGTGGCCAGCCTCCAGCGCTTCCTTGATCAGCAGGTCGATCACCGTGCCGTTCTCGGCATGCAGGGCGACCATGCCGCCATCGGCGCCCACCTGGCGCAGCATGCGGAAGATGGCGGCGTCGTCGGCCATCATCACGCCGGGGTAGGCCATGAACATCTTGAAGCTCGTGACGCCTTCGTAGCGCATGGCGTGGCGCACGTCGCGCAGCACCTGGTCGTCGACGCGGGTGATGATGACGTGCACGCTGTAGTCGACCGCCACCTGCGACTCGGCGCTGCGCTGCGCGCGGGCAATGGCGCCCAGCGGCGAGTCCGCTTCAGTCTGCAGTGCGAAGTCGACGATGGTGGTGGTGCCGCCGAAGGCCGCCGCCCGCGTGCCGCTGGCGAAGGTGTCGCAGGTGATCGTCGGGCCGATCACGTTCTCGAGGTGCACATGGGTGTCGACGCCGCCGGGCAGCACGTAGAGGCCGGTGGCGTCGATCACCGTCACATCCTCGCCGACCTCGATGCCACGGCCGATGGTGTGGATCACGCCGCCTCGCATCAGCACGTCGGCCACGTAGTCGTCGGTGGCCGTGATGACGCGGCCGTTGCGGATCAGGGTGTCGGTGTTCATGTCGGTGTTCATGGGGTGTTCACGTCGCTGTCACTTCGCTTAACGCCGGATCAAGTCAACGGGGGATGACTTCGTCGAGGTGCCGGATCAGCCGGTCGATCTCTTCCACCGTGTTGTAGTGCGCGATCGAGACCCGCACCACGCCGCCCTGCGGCTGCAGGCCGAGCTTGTCGACCAGGCGCTTGGCATAGAAGTCGCCGAAGCGAATGCCGATGCCGAAGCGGTCGGTGTGGCGCACGACCGATTCCGATGGCGTGCCGGCCACCATGAAGCTCACCGTGGGCACACGCCCGCCCTTCGCGGCGGAGTCCATGCCGATGATGCGCACCGAAGCCTTGCCGCGCAGGTAGGCCAGCAGGCGTTCGCACAACAGGTCTTCATGCTGCTCGAAGGCGTCGAATGCGGCCTGCATCTTCTGGCGGGCGGTGCCGGTGCTGCCCAGGCGCGTGCCCACGTCGATCAGGTAATCGCTGATGCCCACGCAGCCATACGAAAGTTCGTAGTTCACATTGCCCGGCTGCAGCTTGTAGGGCAGCACTTCGGGGCCGATGAAATAGTGGTTCAGGCTCGGCAGCGACAGCAGCAGCTCGCGCCGGCCCCACAGCACGGCGAAGTGCGGGCCGAACACCTTGTAGAAGCTGAAGACATAGACGTCGGCGCCGCTGGCCTGCACGTCGACCAGGCGGTGGGGCGCGTAGGCCACCGCGTCGACGCAGAGCCGGCCGCCCACGGCATGCACCCGCTCCGCCACCTGGGCCACCGGGTTGACGGTGCCCAATATGTTCGACGCATGCGTCATGGCCACCCATTTGGTGCGTGGCGTGAGCAAGGCATCGAGCGTGGCCAGGTCGAGCTGCAGTGTTTCCGGGTCGACCTCCCAGATCTTCAGCACGGCGCCGGCCGAGGCCAGGCGCATCCAGCCGCCGATGTTGGCCTCGTGGTCGGTGTCGGTGACGATGATCTCGTCGCCGGGCCGCACGGTCGGCATGATCGCGCTCGTCAACTGAAACATCAGCGACGTGGTCGAGCCGCCCATCACCACTTCGTCGTCGTACGGCGCGTTGATGAGCTCCGCCACCGAGCGTCGTGCGGCCAGCACCTTGCTGCCCGCGTCCTGCGACTGGGCATAGCTGGCGCCCAGTTGCACGGCGCTGGTGAGCAGGTAGTCGCGCACCCGGTCGGCCACGCGGCGCAGCACCTGCGAGCCGCCAGCGTTGTCGAGGTAGGCGACCTCGTCGTTCAAGGCGGGGAATTCGGCGCGGATGTGCGCGAGGTTCAACTTGGAATCTGAGGCTTGCATGGTGGTGTCAGTGTTGGTAGATGGCCTGCAGGAACGCACGGGTGCGTTCCTCGCGCGGCGAGGTGAAAAAGGATTCGGGCGGGGCCTGTTCGATGACGCGGCCGGCCTCCATGAAGATGACGCGGTCGGCCACGCGGCGGGCAAAGCCCATCTCGTGGGTGACGATGACCATGGTGACGCCGGTGCGCGCAAGCTTCTGCATCACGTCGAGCACTTCGCCCACCATTTCGGGGTCGAGGGCCGAAGTGGGTTCGTCGAACAACAGCACCTTGGGCTCCATGGCCAGCGCCCGCGCAATGGCCACGCGCTGCTGCTGCCCGCCCGACAGTTGCCCCGGCAGCTTGTGGGCATGCTGCGCCAGGCCCACCTTGTCGAGCAGCGCCAGGGCGCAGGCGTCGGCCTCGCGGCGGGGCAGGTGGCGCACGCGCATCGGCCCCAGCGCCACGTTGGCCTGGGCCGTCAGGTGCGGAAACAGGTTGAAGCTCTGGAACACCATGCCTACCTCAGCCCGCACCTTGGCCAGGCCGCGCCCGCGCACGACCTTTTCGCCGTCGACCAGCACTTCGCCGCGCTGGTAGTCCTCGAGCAGGTTGATGCAGCGGATCAGCGTGGACTTGCCCGAGCCCGAAGGCCCGATCACGACCACCACTTCGCCGGCCACGATGTCGAGGTCGATGCCGTGCAGCGCCTCGAAGGCGCCATAGAACTTGTGCAGCCCGCGGATCTGGATCTGGGCCGGCGAGGAAGAAGTCATCAGCGGATGGCGGCGCGGTGCCGCGCCTCAAAAAAGCCGACCAGCCGCACCATTGGCAGCAGCAGCAGAAGATAGAGCAGCGCGGCGCCGATCAGCGGCGTCGGGTTGGCGGAAAGGGCCTGGGCCTGGGTGGCCTGCTTCAACAGGTCGGGCATGGCGACGACCGAGGCCAGCGCCGTGTCCTTCAGCACGTTGATGCAGTTGCTGGTGAGCGGCGGCACCACGATGCGCAGCGCCTGGGGCAGCACCACGTCGCGCATGCGGTTGAAGAAGCCGAGCCCGATGGCGTCGGCGGCTTCGAACTGGCCCCGCGGAATGGCCTCGATGCCGGCCCGCATGATCTCGGCCGTGTAGGCGCAGGAGACGAGCGACAGCGCGGTGGCCGCGGCCGCGAACGAAGTGAGGCGGATGCCGACGAAGGGCAGAGCGTAGTACACCAGCACCAGCAGCACCAGCAAGGGGATCGAGCGGAAGACGTCGATGTAGATGCGCGCCAGCATGCGCAGCCACACCGGGCCGTACAGCCGCACGAGCGCCATGACCAGGCCGCCGGCGAACCCGGCAACGATGCTGACGGCGCCGAGCAGGATGGTGATCCACAGCCCCTCCAGCAGCATGGGCAGCGCGCCCTTGAACACGGGCCAGTTGAAGAACGTATCGAGCAGGTCCATGCGGCTAGGGAAGGCGGTAGATGCGAATCACGGGGTCAGGCGCGGCCTGAGGCGGTCAAACGAATTTGTCGGGGCGGGCCAGGGTCGCGTCGACGACCCGAGCCGTGCCTTGGTGCTGTGAAAGGCGCAGGCTTGGAACCGGCCTGCGCGGCACAGACATCCCTGCGGTTCAGAGCTTCGGCACGTCCATCACCTTCACGCTCGAAGAGGTGTCGGGAGGCGTCGAACCAAACCACTTCTTGTGCGTGGCCGAGACGAAGCCTTCCTTCTTCAGCGTGGTCAGGATGTCGTTGACCTTGGTCGCGTCGGGGAAGGTCTTGGCGAACATGAAGGAGTAGCGCTCGTTGGTCGGAATGCGGGCGGCGATGCGGTACTGAGGCTTGTCCTTGATGTAGTACTCCACGGCCGGGATGTCGCTGATGTAGCCGTCGATGCGGCCAGCGGCGAGGTCGAGCATGGCCGGGGCCAGCCCTTCGTAGCGGGAGACCTTGGCGATCTTCAGCTTGGCGGTGTTCTCGGTGGCATAGATGTCGCCGGTGGAGGCGGTGTCCACGCCCACGGTCTTGCCGGCCAGGTCTTCGACCTTGTCGATCTTGGTGGCCTTGAGCACCGACAGCGACTGGTCGCTGTCGTAGTAGGGCTGGGCGAAGGCCAGCGACTCGAGGCGCTTGGGCGTGATGGTGATGCTCGAGATCGCCATCTGGATGCGGCCCGACTGCACCGCGGGGAACAGGCCGTTGAAGGGAATGTTCTCGATGGCGACCGTCTTGCCGGCGCGCTTGGCCACTTCATTGACCATGTCGATCTCGAAGCCGACGAACTTGCCGGCCGCATCCTGGAACTCCCACGGCACGTTGCCGATGTTGGCGCCCACGGTCCAGTCGGCGGCCATTGCGGGCAGCGTCGAAGCGGCCATGGCGCCGCTCACCGCGGCAAGGGTCAGGGCGAGCCTGGTGGCGAAAGTCTTGAGTTTCATGCGAGTTGCTCCTGTGGGGCGGGTGGACTTGAAGGGCCTTTGCGAGGTCCGGCAAGAGCGCAAAGATAGCGCAATGAAGCAAATAAATCAAGAATTTCGCAAATGAATTATTTGATCCAAAACGGTGCGGGCGCGTCGCCCGCATGCACCGCCAAGGTGTGTGCGCGGTTCATTACGGGGCATGCCGAATGAAAGAACGGCGCGCGTCGGCGCCGACCGGCCGCGCAGCCCAAACCCGCGGGGCGCACCGTCAGTCATCAGGCACTGACATGGTCGAGCCAGCTCGACGCCAGGCCTCTAACGGCTGCCGCGATAATGGCGTGCGCTCGCGCCGCGGGCACCAATGACAGTGACGCCCCCGGGGCGCAAAAATTCATGGATCCAGTCAACCACATCGGGGCGCCGGGCGGCATGTCGCTCCAGGAAAGAGAAGAGCAGCTGCGGCTGGCGATCGACGCGGCCGAGGTGGGCCTTTGGGACGTCGACGTGGCAACGGGCACCATGTTCTGGCCGGCCCGGGTCAAGGCGATGTTCGGCATTTCGGCGGATGTCCCGGCCACGCTCGACGACTTCGTCGCCGGTGTCCATCCCGACGACAGGGACCGGGTGACGCGTGCCTATGCGGCAGCCCAGGATCCTGCGCTGCGCACCGTCTACGACGTGGAATACCGCACCATCGGCAAGGAAGATGGACTGTTGCGCTGGGTGGCCGCAAAGGGCAGGGGCCTGTTTGACGCCTCTGGCCGCTGCACCCGCGCCATCGGCACCGCCATCGACATCACAGAACGCAAGCAGGCCGAGCTGTTGCAGAACGCCATCCGCAGGCGGCTCGACGTGCTGGACCGCATCGAACTGGCCACGCGGCCGCTGATCGACGCGGTCGAGGTGATGGCGGTGACCGCCCGGCTGTTGGGCGAGCACCTGGGCGCTACCCGCTGCGCCTATGCCGACGTCGAGGCGGACAACGACCGCTTCACCATCCGCAGCGACTGGTCGCAGCCCGGAGTGCCCTCGAGCGCCGGCGTGTATTCGCTCGACCTCTTCGGGCCGCAGGCCACCTGCAACCTGCGGAACGGCCGGCCGCTGGTGGTGCACGACGTCGACCGTGAACTCGGTGACGACGGCGGGGGTCGCATGTTCAATGCCATCGGCATCAAGGCGGTGGTCTGCGCCGGGCTGGTGAAGGGCGGGCGGCTGGTCGCCATGATGGCCGTGCACCAGGCAGTGCCGCGGCACTGGTCCGACACAGACCTGCACACCATCAGCGAGGTGGTGGACCGCTGCTGGGCCCACATCGAACGGGTGCGGGACGCGGCCATGCTGCGCGAGCAGGACCGGCGCAAGGACGAATTCCTCGCCACACTGGCCCATGAGTTGCGCAACCCGATCGCCCCCATGCTGTATGCGCTGGAGTTGCTGAAGCG
>JAQGNA010000349.1 GCA_028292075.1 Rhodoferax sp.
CAAAGACGCAGGAATTGATGCAGAAGGCCGGCCTGCTCTAGGCCCGTGGTATTCAAACTCCGGTGTTCAGACCCCGCTGCGGGCTCGGCAGCTGACCGCGTCTTTCATCGCACCGTGATGATGTCGCGGTGCATGGGCGCCAACACCGCCAACAACTGGTTTTGCGTGCCGAACGGAATGTTCCTGCGGCGCATGCTGGCCTGCAGCACCTCGACCATGGCGTTGAACCTGGCGCGGTCGATTTTCAGGTCGGCGTGCGAACCTTTCATGGTTTCACCGTCGTAGATGCACGGGCCGCCTGCGGCCACGCAGACCTTGTCGGCCAGCTGGCTCTTCAGGTAGGCGGGCTTGACGTGCAGGAACATCGGGCCGATCAAAGGGTCCTGGCGTACGTGGTCCACGAAGTCGTCGATAAGGGCCACGATGCCGTCGCGCTCACCCAGATCGACGTACAGCGGCGTGGTGCTGGTGGCGGCCTTTTCAACGTTGCGCGGTGGACCTTCGGACGGTTCCACCGTGGTGGTCTGGGCTTGCGCCGCGCCGTGGGCCATGGCGATGCAGGTCAGCGAGGCCAGGGCGTAAGTCATCAGTTGGTTCATGGCGGTCGAAATCACAGAATCAGGAAATTAGGAAATCAGAAGGCGAGCTGCGCCGACAGGTAGCCGCCGCTCTGCTTGCGGTTGCGGGTCACGCCGGGCACGATGTGCCCGAGGTCCACATAGGCCAGCGTGAGCGAGAAATGCTTGCTGGGCGTCCATGCGATGAAGAGGTCTTTCCAGTCGTCTTCGCGAAGTGCGCCACCCAGGCCGGCGGAGGCCCCCAGTGCCTCGAGGTTGTTGGGCTTGAAGCGGTATTCGGCACCCACAGCCAGCGCCGAGCTCAGCAGGTAGGCGGCCGAAAGTTCCGTTTGCCAGCTGCGCCTGTTCTTGCCGGGCGCGGCGGAGCCAAAGCCGAGCAAGCCGTTCTGGTTGGCTTTGGTGTTGCGCAGCGTGGCATTCAGTAGCACGCCCTGGCCCAGCAACAGCTTGGTCGCGCTGGCATAGAAGTCGGTGCCCTGGCGCTGGGTGCCAAGAAAGTCGAGCACCGAGCCCAGCGAGCCGGGCCGCACCCGTTTGTGCGCCAGTCCGACGGCGATCTGCGGCATCCAGCGGTCACTGTCGAGCACCGCCTCGCCGGCGACACGGAGCTTGACGCCAACGATGTCGAGCTGCAGATGCGCGTCGGGTGCCACACCGAACGCGGCAATGCCGTTGAGCTGGTAGGCGGGTGCCGCGCCAAATTCCTGACGGGCCAATGAAAGCTCCAGCCGGTCATGCCACCCCAAAGTGGCAGCGGTCACGGTGAGACCGTAATCCTGGGTATGCACACGGGTCAACGAGGCGGTCGCTCCGACCTGGCCCTCGGTGGCATTGCTTCCAATGACGGCCCATGGCGAGAGTCCGCCACCCGCGGCGCCTTCGATGCTGGTCACGCCGCCGGTCAGCAACAGCTTGCCGGTGTCCGCGTGGGCCGCGCTGCAGGCAATGGTGAAGGCATAGGCAACTGCAAGGGGAAATTGACGCGCGATGCGCTCCGCGACGGCGCGGGAAACGATAGATTTCATGGACTTTGGTAGGACGTTTCCGTTTGTAAGCCGCAACTCATCCGCACGCAAGTCCCGGGCAGTGCCTGCTGCAATATTACAACTCGGCAATGAAGCCAGGTTCCACGCAACAGCGCGGCGAACCGCTTGGTTCGATTCGCAGGCCGATCAGGCGCTGAGCCAGTCGCAACGAAGCCGTCGCGCATGGTGTGCGAGGGCCCGCACGGCCACATAGCCGGTTGGCAGGCCCAGGCCCACGGCGCACAGCGGCAAGGCCCATAGCGCGTGCAACAGGAGCGAAGGAATCCATCCGACCCAAGCCATCATCCACAGCGTGAGCACCAGGTCGAGCAGCTCGTATTCAAGGCGATGCCCGGCCTTGTGGGCCACATGCCATCGTTTGATGCGGTGGAGTTCCTGGAGCGTGACGGGTGCGAGCATCGAGCCTCCCTTGCAACCGGTGCCATCCCTTGATGCAAGTTAATCGGCCATGCGACTTAAGGCAAACCCGGCGGCGCGTCACTTCCGCAAGGAGGCTGACGCCGGTTGTGGATAGCATGTCGCGATGAATCCGCATCCGCGCCCACTTCTGGCCGCCACCGGCCATGCCTACTTCATCACCCATCCGAATGTCGTGATCGACCGCAACGTGCCGGTGCCGCGCTGGCCTTTGTCGGCGCGCGGCCGCGAACGCATGACCAATGGCCTGCGCCAGCCCTGGGTGGCCGGGCTCGGTGCCGTGGCCTGCAGCAGCGAGCAGAAGGCCATCGACGGCGCCGAAATGCTGGCGGCGCACCTCGGCCTGCCCTTTGGCGCCATCGGCCAGGATGCCGGACTGGACGAGAACGACCGCAGCGCCACCGGCTTCTTGCCGCCGCCCGAGTTCGAAGCCATGGCCAACGCGTTCTTCGCCAAGCCCGAGGCGTCGGTGCGCGGCTGGGAGCGGGCCGTGGACGCGCAGGCGCGGGTGGTGGCCGCGGTGACGCGCGCGCTGGCCGCGCACCGCGGCCCCGGCGATCTGGCCATCGTGTCGCACGGCGCCGTGGGCACGCTGCTGTACTGCCACCTGGCCGGCGTGCCCATCGACCGCCGCTGGGACCAGCCGCCCAACGGCGGCGGCAACTACTTTCGGTTCGCCCTCAGACCGCCCTGGGTGGACGGCTGGTGGCGTGCGTTCGACGTGGTCGCCTGAGCCACGGGGGCAGCGGCTCGTGGGTCAGTGGCGCTTCAGGCGGCCGCGAGTGCGGCCGTGCGAATGCCCTGCAGCGTGCTGGTCGGCGTGATGGCCTCCGGGTCGATCCGGCAGTGCAGGATGGCCGGCTTGCCGCTGGCCCGTGCCCGCGCGAGCGCAGGGGCGAAGTCGGCGGTGCTGTCCACACGTTCGCCGTGGCCGCCGAAGACTTCGGCATAGCCCTTGAAGTCGGGATTCTTCAACGCGGTGGCGCTCACGCGGCCGGGGTAGTGCCGCTCCTGGTGCATGCGGATGGTGCCGTACATGGCGTTGTCGAGCAGCACCACGATGATCGGCAGGCCGTACTGCACGGCGGTGGCGAACTCCTGGCCGTGCATCATGAAGTCGCCATCGCCCGCGAAGACCACCACCTCGCGCTGCGGCCACAGGCGCTTGGCGCCCACGCCGGCCGGCAGGCCGTAGCCCATCGAACCGCTGGTCGGCGCCA
>JAQGNA010000361.1 GCA_028292075.1 Rhodoferax sp.
GGGATCTTGTTGCTCAGCCATGAGATTCTTTCGGAACGAACGGGGTGCGGGTACAAAACAAAGCCCGATGGAAGGGTTCCAGCGGGCCAGATGAAAAGGCGATTATTGCAGGTCGGAGCGCGGCCCCGGCGACGGCCGGCACAAACGCCAGCCCGGTTCAGCCGGCGGTCATTCGGCGGTCATTCGGCGGTCAGTCGGCGTTCAGTCGGCGGTCAGTCGGCGGTCAGTCGGCGTTCATGCGGCGTTCAGCAGCGGCATCAGGCCGCCCCGGCCGTCGAGTGCGATCAGGTCGTCGCAGCCGCCGACATGGGTGTCGCCGATGAAGATCTGGGGCACGGTGCGACGCCCGGTCAGGGCCATCATCTTGGCGCGCTCCTCGGGCATTTCGTCGACGCGGACCTCGTCGATGGCGTCCACGCCCTTGCTCTTGAGCACCTGCTTCGCGCGAACGCAATACGGGCAGAACGCGGTGGTGTACATCTTGACGGCTTGCATGCTGGCTCCTTGCGGTGCGGCCGCGCGCAGGGCACGGCCAGGGGTTTCAGGTTTTTTCGACTGGCAGGTTGGCTTCGCGCCAGGTTTTCAGACCGCCGCCGATGGAGGCGGCCTGCTCATAGCCGAGCTTTCTGGCAATGGCGACCGCGCGTTTGGCGCGGGCGCCCGACGGGCAGACCAGCACCAGCGGCAGGCTCTTGTTCTTGACGGTGGCGGCGAGGCGTTCCTCGAGCTGGCCGACCGGAATGTTCTTCGCGCCGCCAATGTGGCCGGCGGCGAATTCCTCGGCCTCGCCCACGTCGATCACGACGGCCTTCTGGCGGTTGATCAGCTGCACGGCATCGTTGGCCGACAGCGCGCCCGAGCTTGCGGCGCCGGCGACGGTGGGCCACAGCAGCAATCCGCCCGACGCCAGCGCGACGGACATCAGCATCCAGTTATCCAGTAAAAACTTCACGTTGCACCTTTATTTGCACATGGACGGAAGCGCCCACGACGCGCGATTTTAGAATGTTGAGGCATGCCGCAAGCCGGGCGCTGTTTTTTGACCGTTTTTCAACTTCCGCTGATTCACACCATGTACAAGCTTGTCCTCATCCGCCACGGCGAATCCACCTGGAACCTCGAGAACCGCTTCACCGGCTGGACCGACGTGCCGCTCACCGACACCGGCATCGAGCAGGCAAAGAACGCGGGCCGGCTGCTGAAGGCCGACGGCTACGAGTTCGATCTGGCCTACACCAGCGTGCTCAAGCGAGCGACCCACACGCTTTGGCATTGCCTGGACGAAATGGACCGCACCTGGCTGCCGGTGGCCCACAGCTGGCGGCTGAACGAACGCCACTACGGTGCGCTCCAGGGCCTGAACAAGGCAGAGACAGCCACGCAATACGGCGACGACCAGCTGCTGGTCTGGCGCCGCAGCTACGACACGCCGCCGCCGGCTCTGGAGGCGACCGATCCGCGCAGCGAACGCAGCGACATCCGCTATGCCAAGCTGTCGCCGGCCGACATCCCGCTGACCGAATGCCTAAAGGACACCGTCGCCCGGGTGCTGCCTTTCTGGAACGAATCCATCGCCCCGGCCGTCAGGTCGGGCAAGCGCATCGTGATCGCGGCGCATGGCAATTCGATCCGCGCGCTCGTGAAGTACCTCGACGGCATCAGCGACGCCGACATCGTCGGGCTGAACATTCCCAACGGAATTCCCCTGGTTTACGAACTGGACATGGAACTCAAGCCCATTCGCCACTACTATCTGGGAGATGCGGAAGCGGCCGCCAAAGCGGCTGCGGCCGTGGCCGCGCAGGGCAAGAAGGCCTGATCCCGGTTCAAACCGGCGAAAAACAGGGCCAAAACACCGCTTCACTCACGGAACCCAGCCGCCCCATTCCGTTCCAACATGTACATCGAACCTAGAAACAGGAAGTAGCCATGGGCCAGAAACTCAAGATCGTGGGTTGGATTTCGGCAGGCGCGCTGGCCGGCGCCCTGACCACCGTGTCGCTGCAAACCGTGGCGCGCGGCTCCATGACGCCGCTTCCGCTGGAAGAACTCCAGCAAATGGCCGCCGTGTTCGGCATGGTCAAAAGCGATTACGTCGAGCCGGTGGACGAGAAAAAGCTGATCGGCGACGCCATTTCGGGCATGGTCGCAGGGCTCGACCCGCATTCCCAATACTTCGACAAGAAGTCGTTCAAGGAATTCCGCGAAGGCACCAGCGGCCGCTTCGTCGGCGTGGGCATCGAGATCAGCCAGGAAGACGGGCTGGTCAAGGTGGTTTCGCCGATCGAAGGCTCGCCAGCCTTCCGCGCCGGCCTGAAGCCGAACGACCTCATCACCAAGATCGATGACACGGCCGTCAAGGGCCTGTCGTTGAACGACGCGGTCAAGAAGATGCGCGGCGAACCCAACACCAAGGTCGACCTGACGATCTTCCGCAAGGACGAGAACCGCAGCTTCCCGGTGACGATCACCCGCGAAGAGATTCGCACCCAGTCGGTCCGCGGCAAGGTAATGGAGCCGGGCTACGCCTGGATCCGCCTGAGCCAGTTCCAGGACCGCACCGTGGACGATTTCGCCCGCAAGATGGACGAGATCTACAAGCAGGACCCGAACCTCAAGGGCCTGGTGCTCGACCTGCGCAACGACCCGGGCGGCTTGCTCGACGCGGCCGTGGCGATCTCCGCCGCGTTCCTGCCGGAGAACGTGACCGTGGTGTCCACGAACGGCCAGCTCGCCGACAGCAAGTTCACCTACAAGGCCGCACCCGAGTTCT
>JAQGNA010000369.1 GCA_028292075.1 Rhodoferax sp.
CGCCATCTGGCCGCGGAATTCGGCGGATCGGGAAGACAGCGACGACACGGAGGACAGCGGGGACACGCTCATGGTTCAACTTCAATGATGTCTGAGAAGCGCGCATCGTAGCCCGGTAGCCCCAACCGCAGCGGGCGGGCGGCAACCCGTCGCCGCCGTCTTAAGACCCACTTAAGCTGGCTTCGGCAGGCCACAACGGCAAAAGGACGGGGATCAGGGGCGTCGGTCAGCGTCCCATGACATAGACTGCGCTTTTTGCAAGTCAACATCGCCTCGCAGGTGGCTCAGCCATGAATCTGGAATTGGAACTCGACGAACTCGTACAGGGTTTTTGCAGCGATGAACGCAATGCACCGCCGGTGCGCGCGCTGGCCGCGCTGGGCGACGTGCGCCATTACCGCAAGGGCAGCATCCTGATCCATGAGGCCGACGTGGGAGACACCCTTTTCGTGGTGATCCAGGGGCGGGTGAAGGTGTTCAGCACCGACACGAACGACCGTGAGATCACCTTCGGCGTGATCGGCGCTGGCGACTACTTCGGCGAAATGGCGCTCGACGGAGGGCCACGCTCCGCCAGCGTCATCACGCTGGAGCCCTCGGTCTGCGCCCGCGTCACCCGCACCACACTCCTGAGCTACATCGCGCGCCAGCCGGACTTCGCGCTTGAGCTGCTGTCGAAGGTGATCCACCGGGCGAGAATGGCAACCAACAGCGCGCGGAACCTTGCCTTCATCGACGTCTACGGGCGCCTGACCCAGTGCCTGATCGAGCTGGCCGTGCCGCAGGCCGACGGCAGCGCCGTCATTTCGGAGCGCCTCACGCACCAGGAGATCGCCAGCCGCGTCGGCTGCAGCCGCGAGATGGTGAGCCGCATCCTGAAGGACCTCGAAAGCGGCGGCTACACCGAGGTGCGCGACCGCCGCATTGCGCTGGTCAAGAAGCTGCCCGCGCGCTGGTAACCGGCGCGCCACCCACGTCTTTCCTGCCTCCTACCCGTTGCCCTGGCCCACTAGAGCGGCATGCGCAGCCGCATTTCCGGAGGCGGCATCGGTTGGTAGGGCTGCACGGTCGGCGTGTCCGCAAAGCTTTTTTCCAATGCGACCAGCGCAAGGCGCGTGGCCTCCAGGGCGTCGGCCTGAGCAGGCGTGAGCGCGGCTTCACCCGGCCCGGCCAGCGGCGGGCCGCTACGCGCCTGCACGATCTGGCGGGACAGCGGCAGACTGTGGCCGGCCTGCTCCGAGGCCGCCTCGAAGCCGGCCATGCGTTCGCGCAATCCATGCACAAAGCTTTGAAAGCGCACCCAGCGGTGTTCGCTCCAGCTCGCCGCCACCGCCTCGCCGGGTGGCACGCCGGAGCGCCGGGGCGAGAACTTTTCAACCAGCATGCGTCCCGCCGGCCAGCCGAAATCGCGCGCCATGCGCAGAATCTGCTCGCCGGAAAGCCGCAGGTTCAGCCCGCCCAGGCCAGAATCCCCCGCGCCTGAAAGACGGATGCGGGCGATGCGGTCCCGCGTGCCGGACATGCGCATCGAGGTGTTGTCGTTCCAGTCCTTGGTGGCGTCCAGCAGGCTCACCAGGAAGCCGACGAAGCGCGACATCCGTGGCACAGGCTTTGTCCCATCGGGCCCGGGGTCGAAGCGGTTCCAGACCTCCTCCCGCCCCTCGCCATGGCGCCGCGTCACCACCACTGCCGGACCGGAGGGCGGCCGCCCGGCACGCAGGTCGCGGTCGGCCTCCAGGGCGATGCCGAAGGTCGGCCACTTTGGCAGGATCGCGTCGAACTGATGAATGAGGAAGTTCGAGCAGATTCCACCGTCGGCGAACCAGCAGCGCCGCAGCGTGCCCGCTCCGCCCGGGCCGTCGCTGTCGATCGCATAGAGCGGCACCGCCTTGAACAGCACCGGAAAGCTGAGGCTCATGCGCGTGGCCACCAGCACCGGCAGATCGCCCTGCGGCAGCTGGAGGTAGTCATGGATGTGACCTGCGCCGTGCGGCAACACGATCCGAGGATCGCCCGGCAGGCGCTGGAAGGGCTTTCCGGTCCGCTGAAGATGGGCCATGACCGCATCCGGAAAATACGGCGCCAGCTCGGCCAGCCGAAAGAACAGACGGCTGCCGTCGTCTCCCAGCGGCAGACCATACGGCCGGCCGTGCGACAGGCTGGTGGAGATCATGCGCAAGTCGATGGACCGGCTGCGCCTCGCCAATGGCGCAGCGGTCGCCGCGGCCGGCGTGCCGCCCGGGGCCTCCCAGAGATGGCGGAATGTCAGCGGCTGGTCGAGCGGCCGCTGGGCTGCGGCCTGAATGCCCTCGTGCAGCCAGTCGGTGAAGGCCGGAAGGCCTTGCGGCGATGTGTCAAGGCGCTTGCCGGAACACAGGCCGAAGCCATCGTCCGCCAGCGCCCGCACGTCGGCATAGAACATCCATCCAAGCGCCAGAATGCCCAGCACCATGCCGTCGACCACGCCGTGCGGCAGCGACACGCCAAAACCTCCCGTCAGAACGCCCATGGCCGCCAGCATGACCAGCAACACCGGCAGGCCATAAGCCCGGCCGACCGCCCACACGGCGCTCTTTTCGCCGAACAACGCCACGAACACGGTGAACAGCCGCCGGCATCCCCCCGGCGACGGCTGGAACAACGTGAACAGCTTGGTGTCGGCGCCATGGCTTTCGGCCAGTTCCTCGGGCAGCTTCAACATCACCTCGTTGAAGCCGGCATCGGAGCCATGGCGCCGGTTGTATTCGGCGGCCGCGGTAAGCGCCGCGGCCACGGCGCCCACCGACGTGCCGGAGATGTTGCGAAACCGGTAGGCCCGGGCCAGCGCCATGATGGCCCAGGGGTACACCACGCCGTCGACCACCCCGCCCTTCAGCACGAGGTCGCAGTAGGCGTCGTCCGGCGGCGCCTCGCGGGGGTTCAGCGGCAAGGGTCGGTCGGCCGGTCTCATGGAGTGAACAGGGCGTCGTCGTCCATGGCGCGCAATGCATGCAACCCCGGGAAGAACAGGTACACCGTGCCCCGGGTGGTGACGAACGGCCCCATGCGATCGAGTTGGCGCAGCGGCGCATCGCCCATGGGAATGTCGAAAGGCGCCGTGCCGTGCGTGTGGTTGCCTATCAGCGGGTCCTTCGCGCTGCCCTTGTTGGGCATGCCCAAGGGGACGGCATCGCCCCATTCCGACACCAAGTGCTCGAACTGGTCCTCCAGGCTGGCGCAGAAGAACAGGCCCAGGAGGCCCCGCCGCACGCGGTCTGGCCCGTCGGGCTCGTCTGGCGCGTACACCGGGCCGTAAGGCATGCCGCGCCGGATCAGCGGCCGCCGCCGAAACGGCACCACGCCATCTGCCCGCGGGTTCATGCGGCGCACATGCGAACCGAAAGGGCAGCCCAGGCCATCCGCATCCTGCGAGAAATCGAAATTGTCGAGCGCGGCTGGCGTGTGGCCTGCTTGTGGCGGCGCGGTCAGCTCGCCTGGAAGCACCACCGGCCCGTGCTGCCAGCGGCCCAGCATCTTGGCGCGGAGGTAGTCGCCCGTCACGCCCAGCGCGTCGGCCCGGGCGTCGGTGTAGGTGCGGAACGCCCGCTCGTCCTGTGCCATGTCGCGGAACGCCGCAAAGCTGCCACCGCGGAAGAAGTCGGCGGGGGCAAGCGTCGAAGGCATTTTGACGTCGCCGAAGCGCCGAGGCGGAAGATCATGGTCGGGCGGCTCGCAGGCCATCAGCCAGGGGTTGTAGCCCTTGTCGTTGCGATAGCCGAGCAGGAACTCCCCTGGTTCATGCGCCAGCTTTCTGCCGCCATCGAGCCGGTCGTGCCGCGGGACGCCCTTGATGAAAACTTTCGAGATCCCGTCGACAAACCCGAAATGCACCACCCGGCGTTCCACGGCCGCATGGGTCTGCCGGAGATGGCAGGCGTCGAGGCCACCGCGCCAGCCATCGGGCCCGAATGCCGCGCCGGCCAGGGCCGTCAAGGCGGCCTGTGCCTCATCGAGCGCGTGGCTGTCGTTGCCATGCACCGCCAACAGCACATGGGCCCGGTCGCGATCGAAGCGCCGGTCCCAGTAGCGTGCGGCACTCGCGCCGGTGTCTGCCAGACGGCTGGCCGACCGGCAGGCGGCTCCCTCGTAGAAGGCGGGTGCGTGCGTCTGCAGGCGGTCCAGATAGCGTGGCTTCAGGCCCAGCGCCCGCAGGCCCGGGAAGCCGATGCCCACGCTGACCGGCGTGGCGCGAACAGGCCCGCTCGCCGACGGGGCGATCTGCGTTTTGGCAACCGCATCGGCGGACTCCACCCAGCCCCGCTGCACGAGGGCCGCCAAAAATGTCCGCGCGGCCCGGGCGTCCTGCACCGTGAGCAACCAATACCGGCAGCGGTGATGCTTGTAGCCTTCCACGATGAGCGCCTGCACCTCGCCAAGCACCAGCGGGCGCGCCGGTGCGCTCACGGGTAGACCCTTTCGTAGGCCCGGCTGATCTTGGCGACGTCCGCGTTCGGATAGGCGCTGAAAAAGTAGCCTCCCGCTGGCTGCATGTGAAAGCGGCGGATGGTGTCGACGAATTCCCTGGGAAACTCGTTCACCGGCAGTGGCGGCGCATTCTCGATGTGCTCGAAGATCTTGTCGAACAGCGGGCCGATCTCGAGCGCGAAATGGGCCAGGTAGGAGTCGAAGTCGCGGTCGAACACGGTGAACAGGCCGAGCTTCGTGTCGTTTTCCAGAAAGTGAAAGAAGGCGAAGTGCACATGCCGCGCATCCATCAGCTTCTTCTCGATGCTCGGCGCGCCGTACTTGATCACCTGTTTGAGTTTTTCGGCATGTTCAGCAGTCGGTGACTTGATCTTCATGATGACGCTCAGTGGCGACTGCGTCAGGATGGCGTCCCGGCGGAACTCCATCGGGTAGGACTGGCAGCCGTAGCCCCACAGCTTCTGCAATCCGGCCGGGCGCCCGGTGCGGGGGTCGCAGGCTTCGGCAAGCCCCGGTAGCACCAGCATCTGGCGCACCACATGCACGATCAGTGGCATCGACAGCCTCTGCCCCACGCAGGAATGGACATGGGCCGCGTCATCAAGTCCTCCACCGAAGACAAGATCGGCGCCGGCCCGGTGCCGGCATGCGGCCGTCGCGGTCATGTCGGCTGGCAGCCTGAAACTATCGGTGCCGCGGTCGTTCGCATGCAGGGTGGCGCCGCCGATGCCGAGCAGCACGATGCTGCCCTCCGGAATGTCAGGCTCGCCGCCCGGCGGGCCGAAGTGGATGGGCTTCAAGGCCTTTCGCGGCAGGAAGGCGACCGGCGGGTTGCGCCGCAATGCTTCCGCGACGCAGGCCGTCAAGGCGACGTCCGGCCCGGCTCCCCGGCACGCGGCGCGGGCGTCCTGGGCCAGCTTTTCGACAAGGGTCAGGTCGGCGGCGCTGGCAAGGCGCAGGAAGTGGTTCATCGCAATGCAGATGCTGGCCTGCATGTTGCCAACGGCGCCGGCCATCAGGCCCACCACCATCGATGCCAGTTCCGTGTCGCTGAAGCCCTCGCTGTGCTGGGGGTCGGTGCGGCCATCGGCGACGATGCGGCGCAACAGGGGCACGAAATCGGCAAGGTCCTTGCGGCCGGGCTCACTCTGCAGGCCGAAGCCGCGCAGCTCGTCAAGTTCCCGCTGGAGCAGGTGGATCTCATCCGCCTGCTGGCAGGCAATGCCGTCTTCATGGCCCTGGCGGCCGCAGCGCGTGCAAATGCTGCCGGCCACCGCGCCCGCACGCTGCGCGCCGCGGTACAGGCCGATGAGTTCGGAGGTGCGCTTCAACAGCGCCCCCATCCCGGCGTTGGCCTCGGCAACGGTGGCCGGTTCGCTCACGAAATGGCGGCCCATCACCTGGTAGCACAAGCCGCGGTAGGCCTTGCGCAGGGCGCCCTCCATCAGGGCATGGTCCGACTGCGCAAAGCCGAACAGGAACCCCATGTAGCGCAGCGCCACCTGCTCGGCCAGCTCCGCCAGGTCGAACTTGCGCTGCTTCAGAACGAGCAGGGCGCCGGCCTGGAAGGCCAAGGTGGCCAGCGCCAGCATTTGCTTCTCGGGCACGTCGAGCAGCTTCAGCGCGAAGCGGCGCTGTGCGGTATGGAGGAGCCCCGGCTCCAGTGCCAGCATGAAGTTTCCGCCGCCGAGCGCCCGGAACGGCGCGTTTGAAAACTCGTCGGCACGGGTGAACGCTCGCTCCACATGGGCCCTGCGGGTGACGAGGTAGACCGTCTGCCGGTAGTGCGAATCACCTGGGTCGGTGGCCAACTCCCTGGTGTCGGCCGGGCTTTCGAACGCCAGTGGCCCGTCGGTCGACGCGAGGCAGCGGTACAGCGCTGTGCGCGCCGCATCGTTCGACAGCCATTCGAGCAGCCGTCGGCTGGCAGCGGCCGGATCCCGCCGGTGAAGGAACTGGAACTCTTGGAGCTGATTCATCGGGACTGCTTTCGTTTCACAGACGGTTCGTGGCGCTCCAGCGCGCAAAGGTCATTTCAAGGACGTGCCAGCCCTGTCATCGGCCCGATGAGGGATGGCTGCTAGGCCGCCGCAACCGGCAGCTCGGTGGTTTCGAGAAGGGCCTGTGCGGTCAGCAGGTCGTGCGTGCCGCGTCCGCCGTGGACCGCGTCCATCGCGGCCCGCAACGGGGCACGGTGCGGATCAAGCCGGGCCTGACTGGTGGCGACGCGCAGGCTCAGCGATGCCATGCCCTTCTCGCCCGCCAGTGCCCATGCGCTGGCAAACCAGGCCTGCGCCTCGGTCCGGGCGGCCTGGCGCGCCTCTGCGCCTTCGTGCTCGGCCTGCCGCAGCAGAAGGTCGCCAGTCAACCGCCGGATCTCGGCTTCGTAATAGCGCTCGCCACAGCGCATGACCACGTCCATGGCCACGCGCAGCAGGGCCAGGCCTTCCTCCGGCCGACCGGCGGCCGCGGCGCCCTCGGCACGCAGCACGAGGTAGAAGCCGCGTGTGACCATCGCCCCCGTCGCGACCCATTCGGCATAGCCTTCGGCCATCTCGGCATTGCCTGCATCCACATCGCCCAGGGCGACCAGCGCACGGCCGTGCAGCAGCTTGGCATGGGCCAGCCACACGGCAAAGCCACCCTCCTCGCAGATCGCACGGGCATGGGCCGCGTTCGTCAGTGCCTCGTCGAACTCGCCGCGCAAGTACTGGACCATCGCCAGGAATCCGTAGGCTTCACCAGCGCTGAACTTGTGCTTCAGCTCGGCCGCCAGCGCGACCGCCGACCGTGCCCGCTCCAGTGCTTCGTCCGGATGGCCCAACTCCCACTTGGCGATGGCCGAGTAGCACAGGCACATCAGCCCCGGGTCTTGCACGGCCCCACGGCCGCGCGGCACCAGTCGGTAGTCGGCCAGGCAAGCGTCCATGTGGTCCACCGCCTGCAGCAGCTCCCCCTGGTGAAACAGCACGTTGCCCAGGGCCCACGTGGCCTGGAGCCTGCGCATCGGGTCGGGCGACGCCGCCACCAGGATGGCCACCTGCCGGGCGATGACATGGGCCTGCTCGAAGTCGGCCCGCATGAAATAGTAGCCCTCGAGGCCAAGGTGGACCTTGAGCAGGGCCGCATGGTCGCCACTTGCACGGCACAGCTCGGCCGCACGCTGGTACACCAGGCCCACGCGTTCCGCGCCGTAGCCCTCGGTGGCGATGAGCTGGCCGGCCAGCAGCAGCTGGAGCCGCAGTTCGGCGCGGTCGCGGGCGTCATCCGCCGGCAAGTCAGCGACCAATGACAAGCCGCTGGCCAGATGGGTGATGGCTTCTTCATGCGCGGACCGCAACAGTGCCAGCCGGCTGGCCCGCTCAAGGTACTCGATCGCCCGTGCAGGCATGGCGGCGCCCGCATAGTGCCGGGCCGCCATCTCGGGCTGCGTGGCCACGAGGTCGGGGAACTGCTCGGACAGCACCAGGGCAATGGCCAGATGAAACCGCCGGCGGTCGCGCTCCCACAGCGACTGGTAGGCCGCGTCGCGCACCAGGGCATGCTTGAAGAAGTAGTTGGTGCCCATCGGGCTGCGCTTTTCGATCACCAGCCCCGATGCCACCAGTGCGCTCAGCCGGCCTTGAAACTGCCCGGTGCGGATCGGCGCGCTGGCGTGACCAAGGATCGCTTCCATGAGCGCCAGCGAGAACTCGCGGCCGATCACGCTGCCCAGCTGTGCCAATGCCTTGGCGTCGGCGAGCCGGTCCAGGCGGGCCATGAGCAGGTCCTGGATCGTGCCGGGCACGCTCAGCTTGAGCGACGCCACCGCACCGCCACCCGCCGCCTGCAGTTCCACCACCATGCGCGTCGATTCCTCGATGAACAGCGGCACGCCGTCGGCCTTCTCGGTGAGCAGCGCGACAACCTCGTCGGGCACCGTCGTGCCGCCGCTGGCGGCGTTGATCAGCTGCCGGGTGTCTTCGGTCGAAAGGCCCCTGAGCTCGAGCTCTTCCAGCGGGATACCGTTGTCGCGCGGCGCCGTGTCGTCCTCGCGCTGTGTCAGCAGCACCAGCAGCGGCTGGCCGGCCCAGCGCTGCGTGATGTGGCGAAGGAACTCACGGGTGGAGGGGTCGAGCCACTGGACGTCCTCGAAAACCATGCACACCGGCGAAATTGCCGCGCGGTGAGCGAGCAGGCCGGTCAGCAGTTCCAGCGTGCGCTGGCGTTGCTTCTCGGCCGACTGGTGTGGCAGACCGACCTGGCGGATGGCGTCGGGCCCGCCCTCCAGCGACACGGACAGCAGGCCCGCCATGACGCCAGCGGC
>JAQGNA010000241.1 GCA_028292075.1 Rhodoferax sp.
CTGAGCCAGATCGGCGGCATCACGCCGGCCCGCAAGCTGCAGATCTTCGCCGAGCAGTTCGGCGTGCGCACGGCCTGGCACGGCCCTGGCGACATGTCGCCGATGGCGCATGCGGCCAACATCCACATCGACCTGGCCGCGCGCAACTTCGGCGTGCAGGAGTGGTCGGGCACCGAGCCGCCGAACTTCGTGATCCAGGAACTGAAGGGCCCGCGCGAGGCGCTGCTCGAAGTGTTTCCGGGCCTGCCGGAGTTCCGCAACGGCTACGTCTACGCCAACGACAAGCCGGGTCTGGGTGTGGAACTCGATGAACGCGAAGCCAAGAAGTACCCCTGCGAAAACACCGTCACCGCATGGACGCAGACACGTCTGGTGGACGGGACCTTGCAGACGCCCTGAGGCGCCGTCCGGCGGTGGACTACCTGAACAAGGGCCTGGTGGACGTGAAGCCGCTGATTTCGGCCACGCTGTCCTACCGCGATTCGGCCCGCGCCTTCGCGCTGGCGGCCGACCGTTCGCAGGCGATGAAGGTGCTGCTGAAACTCGATTGAAGTAGGGCGCCTTCAGTGCAGCAGGCTGCGAACGATGGGCGTCTGCAGCGCCACGAATCCGGCCACGTTGATCAACACCGTGGCCCAAAAGACCACTTGGAATTCCCGCTTTGATGACTTGTGTCGCAGCCACTGCTGCGCGAGCAAGGCACCCGGCCAGCCGCAGGCGAGGGCGAGCCAATGCAGCCGGGCTTCGGGCGTGCGCCACCGACCCTGGCGCGCCGCAGACCGATCGATCGCATAGGCGATGAAGGTGACGAGGCTCATGACCAGGTAGGCCGGCCCGACCCATGGCCCGACCGACCAGCGCCAGGCGACGAAGGCGTAGACCAGCAGGAAGGCCGGCAGCAGCAACAGCCGCGGTAGCATTCCGCGGGCTTGCGATGCGGGGCGCGACTTCCGTGTCGGGCGGCTCGTTCGCACGAACTCGACCGCCGTGGCGCGCTTCTTTCCCAGCGGTCCGACGTCGACCGCGAACGACAAGGGCATGCCGATGACGGGCCGGCCGGTGCCGGATGGGAAAGACTTGATGTGGACGAAGAGGTCCTGGCCGCCTTGCAGCGACTCGATGAAGCCAAAGCCGCGTTCATCGTTCCAGGATTTGAGTCGGCCGGTGAATCGCATGGGGATGATTGTCGACCAACCGGGCCGGATGGATGCCAATGGCGAGAGCGGCGACTGAAACCGCTCTCGTCACCAGGCCATTGCCAGCGCGCCAGCCTGGACGCCCACCGCCTCAGTTGTTGATCACCATGGCAAACCCGTTTTGGCCGCGCGGATCGGTGACAGGGTAAGGCGTGTCGCCGATCACCTGGATGGCCTCGATGTTCAACCCGCCGCCCACACCGTTCTGCATGATCCAGCCGCGTTGCGTCAGGTCGGCAGCCACTGATGCGGGGTACTTGCTGGCTTCGTACTCGATGACGTTATTGGGCAGAAGCTGGTGGTGGAACCGGGGCTGGGCCTGCGCTTCGGCAATGGGCAACTTGTAGTCCAGCACGTCCACGAGCACCTGGTAGACGCTGGTGAAAATGCGCGAGCCACCGGGCGTGCCCAGTACCAGGGCAACCTTGCCGTCCTTCGTCGCGATGGTCGGGCTCATGGAAGACAGGGGCCGCTTGTTCGGCTGCACGGAGTTCGCGTCCGAGCCCACCACGCCGAACTGGTTCGGCACGCCGGGCTTGGCCGCGAAGTCGTCCATCTCGTTATTGAGCAGGAAGCCGGCGCCTTGCACCACGATGCCGCTGCCATAGCCACCATTGAGCGTGTAGGTGTTGGACACCGCATTGCCCCATTTGTCGACGATGGAGAAGTGCGTGGTCTGAGGCTTCTCTACCGCCGCTGCGGCTGCCGGGACGTTCGTGCCCAGGCCGGGCTGGATCTGGGCCAAAGGCGTCGGCACCAGGGGATTGACCTCGGAGGCGCGGCGCCGCAGATAGTCGTCCGCCAACAGCTCGGTCATCGGCACCTTGAAGAAATCGGCATCGCCCAGGTATTGCGCCCGATCTGCGAACACCCTTTTTTCCATTTCGGCGGTCAGGTGCAGGTACTGCGCCGAATTCAGCGGCGCGTTGGCAAACTGTGGCGACAGAAAGCTCTTCATCTTCAGCAGTTGCCCGATGCCGAACCCACCCGAACTGGGCGGCGGTGCGGTATAGACCACATGGCCGTTCCAGTTGATGGCCACCGGCTCGCGCCACACGGCCTGGTAGTTGGCCAGGTCAGCCTTGGAGATCAGGCCATTGGTGCGGCCCATCTGGGCCACGAGCAGGTCGGCGGTCTCTCCCTTGTAGAAATCGTCGGCGCCCTTCTCGCTGATGCGCTGCAACGTGGACGCCAGCTCGGGCTGCTTGAACAGCTGACCGGCCACCATCTTGCCGCCGAAGTAGTTGTTGAAGTTGACGCGGCTCGCCGTCGCGGTGGGAGTGGCGGTGGCATAAGCGGTGAAGCCGTCCCGCGCATAACCGATGGCCGGGGCCAGCACCTGGCTCCAGCGCAACTTGCCGAACTTCTGGTGTGCGGCCTGCATGCCGGCCACGGTGCCCGGAACCCCAGCAGCCAAAGAGCCATCCAGGCTCAGGCGCGGAATGACGTTCCCGCTGGCGTCCAGGTACATGGTGGGCGTGGCTGCACCCGGCGCCTTCTCGCGGTAGTCGACGAAGTAGGGCTTGCCGTCCATGTAGATGGTCATGAAGCCGCCGCCGCCGATGTTGCCCGCCGATGGCAATGTCACGGCCAAGGCGAATGCGACCGCGACGCCGGCATCGACGGCGTTGCCACCCTGGTCCAGGATGGTCTTGGCCGCCTGGGCGCCGAAGCGGTCCGGAGATGAAATGGCCGAAGCCTTGAGCTGCGGCTGGTCGCCATCACTGCCGCCGCAGCCAGCCAGCCCGGCGGACAAGGCCACGGCCAGGAGAGTGCGGCGGCGCAAGAGGAAGGATACCTGGGTCATGTGAGTCTCCATCGTTGTGTCCACCGGTCGATCAAACTCTTTGGTGGTTAACAATTTTGATCGCACATGACTCGAAATGGTGCATGTCGGTAGGCCAATACCGGGGAAAACCCCTATGCGGATTGCCGGTCTGGGACCGACCGATTCGCTGCCTCGCCAGTGCGATGGCAGTGATGTCCATCGACCTGTGAATCACGGACGTGCGAATGACGGACTTGAGAAATCAGCGCTAGAACGAACAGCAGACCACCGGCTTTATCGACAGCCACACGCAGGTCAGGAGACTCAGCCGCCCTCGTCGACCGATTCCAACACCGTCATCAGTACGGCGGCACTGATCGGCTTGACGAAGTGGTGGTCGAAACCCGCTGCGTAGGACTCTTCGCGGTCGTTCAGCCGTCCGTATCCGGTGACAGCGACCAGCTTGGTTCTGGCAAGCGCAGGCTCGGCGCGCAGATGACGGGCGAGTTCCAACCCATCCATTTCGGGCAGTCCGATGTCGAGCAGGCATACATCGGGGCGCTCCTGCAAGGCGCGCGCAAGCGCCTTGGTCGAGCTCTGTTCAACGATGACGTTGTGTCCAAGCAGCTCGACCAGCAGCGCGAGCATCTGGGCCGCGTCTGTGTTGTCGTCGACCACCAGAATGGTCAGTCGCCCTTGTTGCGGTACCGGGTCCGACGGCACGGCCGCATCGGGCACCTCCACGCATGTCTGGCATTCAACGCGGGGCAGCAACACCGTGACCTGGCTTCCTTTGCCGACGCCGTCGCTTTGGGCGGTCACCGTTCCCCCCTGCAACTGAACCAGGCTCCTGACCAACGCCAGGCCGATGCCCAGACCGCCTTGTGCGCGGTCGGAGGAGCGCTCCGCTTGAGCGAACAATTCGAATGCCTGTCCAAGGGTTTGCGGGTCCATGCCGATGCCGTCGTCGCGGATGGTGACGGACACCTTGTGCGCAATGTTCAGCGCGACATGGATGTTTCCGCCCGCCGGCGTGTACTTCACGGCGTTGTTGAGAACGTTCGAGAAGACTTGCACGAGGCGGTTTTCATCTGCTTGCACATGCGCTGGCTGATGCCCCATCTCGATGGTCAGCACATGGTGACGAGCCTCCATGAGTGGGCGAACCTGCTCGATGGCGGCGAGGACAACGTGTTTCACCTCCACAGGCTGGAGGTTCAGGCTCACGATCCCTCGGGTCACTCGCGACACGTCGAGCAGGTCGTCGATCAAGCCCGTCATGTGCTTGACCTGGCGGGAGATCACCGCACTCGCTCGCTTGACCTTGGCCTGGTCTGAGGAGGCCAGGCGAAGCAGATCCGCCGCCGCACTGATGGGCGCCAGGGGGTTGCGCAGCTCGTGGGCCAGCATCGCCAGAAACTCGTCCTTGCGCCGGTCGTCTTCCTGTTTCGCTTTCTCAGCCTGAACGCGCTGCGTGACGTCCTTGAACAGGACACCGACGGGTCCGCCGTGAGCTGTGCCAACGCGAAAAGCGTAGACCTCGAACCAACGATTCAGGCTTGTGAATTCCTCCAGAAGTCGTCTGGGCTCTCCCGTGAGGGCCGTGTCCGCGTAAGCATCGAGCCAATGGCTTTCGACACCGCCTGCAAGCTCGAGGATGGTCTTGCCAACGGCGTCGACCAGGCCGCTCTGCGCAGTGAATGTCGGATTTGCCTCGAGAAATCTGTAGTCGTACGGTCGTGAGCTTGCATCGAAAAGAACGTCGATGACGCAGAATGCCTCGTCCATCGAATCCACCAGGGCCCGATACGACTCCTTGACCATGGCTTTTCCGAGATGCTGTTCGGTCACATCGTTGCAAATCGCCATGACGCCGCACACACCGGTGTCGTCTTCGATGGGGCTGTAGCCGTAGGTCCACCACACATTCTCCACAACGCCGTTCCGGCGGATCGGAACCAGGGCATCCTCGTGCCACGTGGCGCCCAGGCCGGCCATCACATCTTCCAACTCCCTGCCGATGATGTGCCACGCCTCCGGCCACCATTCGGCCGCGGGCTTGCCCAGTGCCGCAGGATGGCGTTGCGAACCGAGCGAGCCACTGGCGGCATCGTTGTAGAACTGGATGAACTCCGGACCCCAGAACACCAACATGGGGTCATTGGATGTGAGGATCAGCCTCACGACCGTCTTTAGCGTTGACGGCCACTCGGCGGGTTCCCCCAACGGGGAGTCGGCCCATGGATGAGCCCGTATGAACTTACCCATCTCGCCGCCGCCAGAAAGGAACTTCAGAGTGTTCGATGACATGTTGGGTGCTCGTTCCGGTAATGCGCCTCAGGTCGTCCAGCAGGGCGACTTGCAATTCGGAATCTTTGGAAAATTCCGAAGTCTGGGCCATGCGCCTGTCGAAAACGTGACGACATTGTGGCGGCCGCATCCGCGCGGCGGGGGCCGGACTGCCACGGGTCGAGCCGAGGGAATCAGCCCGGTCTCGAATCGACCCTGGCCTTTTGGGGCGCAGTGACGATATGAGGCTAAAAAAAACCACCTCAACGGTGGTTTTGGCGGAAGCGGTGAGATTCGAACTCACGGGCCCTTGCGAGCCGCCGGTTTTCAAGACCGGTGCAATCGACCACTCTGCCACGCTTCCAGCGCCGCGATTC
>JAQGNA010000389.1 GCA_028292075.1 Rhodoferax sp.
GTGCCGCTGTCGCCAAGCACGATGGCGGCGCGGCTGGCCCCGGCGTTTTCCTGAAGCACGTGGACGAGCCGTCGGAGCAGCACGTCGATGGCGATCTCCGCCGTGACGGCCTGCACGCATTTCATCAGGGTGGCGAGGTCGAGCGCGCTGCCGGGCACGGCCAGGCTGGTCTCGGTCTGGGAGTCGGCTTCGGAATCGGCTTCGGCGTCGGCGTCGCTCGAGATCAACTCGATGTGCAGGGCCGGCGGTGCGGACTGGCGGTCCATCGCGTCGACCACGGCGCGCCCGCCCCAGCGCAGCAGGATCGCCCTGGCCTCGGCCCGCTCTGCCAAGGCGTCGGCAAAGGCGTTGGCATGATGGCCCGGTGCGCGCGCCAGTGCCAGGCTGCGGTACCAGTGCACCAGGCCCATGAGCAGCAGGTTGCCGAGGGCATCCGCAGCCTGCTGCGACTGGGCGAATTCATCGGTCGCCGACATGCCGGCGTCATCGGTGGAGAGCCCGAGCACCAGCATGCGCGCGCGCAGCAGGTGCAGCAGCGGGCGGACGTCTGCGCAGGTGCGTGACCAGAGCGCAAGCCGTTTCAGCGCGGCCGCGCAGCGCTCGGGGGCGCGGGTGCGAGGCTCCGGCTGGTCCAGCGCCGACATGGTGGTGAAAAAGATGCAGAACGGCACCATGGCCATGCCGCGGGCGGCCGGAAACAGGGCCTGCGCCGCATCGCCCGCGGCCACGGCGGCGTCGGCGCGTCCGGCCAGGCTGTGGAGCATGCAGCGCCAGGCCTGTAGAAACACGTTCCCGGTCTGGTCGGCGCGGGCGGTATAGGTGGCTTCCAGCCGGGCCGCCGAAAAGCCGTCCAGCTCCAGAGGGGTTGCGGCAAACCGTGGCGCGCGCAGTTCCTGCACGGTGCCGCGCAGGGCGTCGAGGTAATCGTGCGCCACGGGCTGGCGGATGCGCCGCAGCGTGGCCGTGTGGAGGTCGAGGTCGCCCTCCAGTTCCGCCAGCGGCTTGCCGTTCAGGAAATCGTGGTAGTCGTGCACATACAGTGCGAGTCCTGCATGGCGCAGGGCGCCGGTCTCCACGCCGTCCTCGTGCACCCGCATCAGGGCCGGCAGCCCACTGGCGATGCCCTCCGTCCAGTGCCGCAGGAAAGCGTTGAAGGAAAAGCCGGCGTGGGCATGTACCTGGCGCCAGCCGTGACGTTCGAGCAGCGCCATCGACATGCGGCCGATCTGGTACCCGAAGGTGTAGTCGCCCAGAAACTCCGCCACCATCAGGCCGAGTACCGAGTAGGCCGACAAAGACACCGGGGCATGGCCGCGCGCCACCATCAGGCGGACCTGCAACACGGTCAGCAGGGGCAGCAATGCCGGGCGGGCGATGTAGGCCGCCGCGGTCATCTTGGCGATGACGCTGAGCTGCTGCAGGCACAGCGGGTCGGTCATGGCTGGCTGCCGGGCCAGCACGTCGAAGCCGACGGCGCTGATTTCCTCCTTCAGTGAGGCCACCAGCCTGGCCGTTTCAGCCGCTGAGCTGGCGCCGGGCGGCTCGGTGCCCAGGAGCCGCAGCACCGAGAGGCCGAGGGCAAGGGTTTCGTCGAGCTGGCCGGAGGCGTAGAACGATTCGATCCGCACATCGAGCAGGCGAGCGCGCGCCGCGGGCTCGTGAACGTGCGCCAGCCCGGATTCGATGAGCGCGTCCATGGCGACAGCATCGCCCTTGAGTGCCGCCATGCGGGCGGCATGCACATGCAGGTCAAGGGCTGCTGCCGGGGCTGCAAGCCAGTGCGCAGGGCCGTGCAGCCCAACGGCCTGCGCGGCATGGTCGGCCGCCAGGTCGAAAGAAGCCGCGTCGCACGCCGCCTGGCTGGCCGCCGCGTTGAAGCCGGCCAGCTGGGCGCGTTCGGTGGCATCGTCGATCAGCGCCTGGCCCTGGTTCAGGTGGTTCACGATGGCGAAGTCCGGAGCGGCAAGTGGCGCGCTGGTGCCCAGGCCCGCTGCCCGCTGGTCACGCAGCAGCCGGCCGATGCGCAGGTGCAGCGCCGGCCGCGAAGATTCGTCCGCCAGCAGGTAGGCCGCTTCCTGTACGCGGTCGTGCACGAAGGCGAATGCCACCGCGAGACCCTGGCTTTCGGCCTCGTCGAGTACGCCGATCCATTTGTAGCTCGCGTCCTGCGGCACCAGCAGGCCGGCCTCGAGCGCTGGCGCCAGCACGTGGGCGGTGGCGTTTTCCGACAAGCCGCAAGCCACCGCCAGTTGCGCCAGCTGGAAGCGACTGCCCAGGAAGGCGGCCGACGTCAGGGCCTCGCAGGTGTCCGCGGGCAGGCGACGCAATTGCGCGAGCATGAGCGCGACCACGTTGTCGGCCACCCGCTCACCGTGCAGACGCTCCTGTGACCAGCGCCAGCGCGGCACATCGCGGTCGAGCCAGATGAGGCCGCGGCTGTGCAGGTCTTGCAGAAAGCGGCCCAGAAAGAACGGATTGCCGCTGGTCTTGCGGTGGCATAGCACGGCCAGGGCGTCGACTTCGGCCAGCGGCTGCTGCAGGCTGTCGGCGAGCAGCTCGGCCACGTCGTCCACCCCCAGCGGGCCGACGCTGAGCGCGGTGCAGCGCCTGCCGAGCGCGGCCAGCGCGGCCAGGTCTTGTGCCAGCGGGTGTTCCGGGCCCACTTCGCCGGCGCGGTAGGCGGCGATCAGCAGGACATGGCAGAGGCTTTCGTCCAGCGACAGCTCCCGCAGCAGCCGCCGGGAGATGCGGTCGGCCCATTGCAGGTCGTCGATGAAGACGACCAGCGGCGCGCCGGGACCGGCGAGCGCGGCAAAGCAGAGCTGTACCGTGCGCAGGAAGCGGTTTTCGGACTCCACCGGGCCCAGCGGCACGGCGGCACCGGTGCTGGGGCCCAGCAGCAGCGCGAGCGAGGGCAGGGCGGTCAGCGCCACCGCCGCGTTCGTCCCCAGGCGCTCGCGGAGAGCGGTGCGCCACACGGCCTGTTCGATCGCCGGCAGGGCCAGTACCCGCCGGACCCTCTGTTCCAGCGCCTGGAGAAACGCGGCGCCCGGCGTGTGCTGCCCGAACTGGTCGAACTTGCCATGCACCATCTGGCCGCGGTGGGCGAGCAGGCTCCGATGCACTTCATTCACCAAAGCCGTCTTGCCGATGCCGGAAACGCCGGCGATGGTGACGACCTGCGCCACGCCGGCCGCCGCGGCCTCGAATGCCGCTGCCATGCGCCGGACCTCGTCCGACCGACCGTAGAGCCGGCCCGAGACCTGGAACCGCTCGGCCAGGTCACCGCGTCCCAGCCGATGGCGCTCGAGCGCGGCCGGATCGCCAAGATGATCGAGGATGTGCTGCAGATCGCGCCGCAGCACATGGTGGTTCTGGTAGCGGGCTTCGGGCTCCTTGGCCAGCAGGCGGAGCAGCAGCGCGGCCAGCACCGGAGGCACTTCGGGGCGCTGGCCGCGCGGGTCGGGCGGCACCACCGCCAGATGGGCGTGCACCGCTTCGATCGGATCGCGCGTGGTGCCGAAGGGCGGGCTGCCGGTGAGGAACTCGTGCAGCGTGGCGCCGAGCGCATAGAAGTCGGCGCGGTAGTCGAGGTCGCGGTTCATCCGGCCGGTCTGCTCCGGCGCCATGTAGGCGAGGGTGCCTTCGAGGTCTGGCGGGCTGGCGGCCGGT
>JAQGNA010000455.1 GCA_028292075.1 Rhodoferax sp.
GCGCTATCGTGCCGCGCTCCTTCATCGCCGAACTGCTGATGGACGGCGGCTTCGACTACTGGCTGCGCGAGGACACGCACCGCGTGCTCGACCTCTGCACCGGCAACGGCAGCCTGGCCGTGCTGGCGGCCATGGTGTTCCCCGATGTGACCGTCGTGGGCGCAGACCTCAGCCCCGACGCCCTTGCCGTAGCCCGCATCAACGTCGACCGGCACGAACTGGCCGAACGCGTCACGCTGGTTGAGTCGGACGGACTGGCCAACGTGCCCGGCGTGTTCGACCTGATCCTCTGCAACCCGCCGTATGTCAACAGCGGCAGCATGGCCGCGCTCCCCGCCGAATACCGCGCGGAGCCGGCCCTGGCACTGGCCGGCGGCACGGACGGCATGGACTTCATCCGCAGCCTGCTGCAAGGCGCGGCGGCGAAGATGTCGCCGCATGCCGTGCTGGTGCTGGAGATCGGCAACGAGCGGGAAAACTTCGAAGTTGCGTTTCCATCGCTTGAAGTGGTGTGGTTGGAGACGAGTGCGGGCGAGGACCAGGTGCTGCTGGTGGAGCGGGACGCGTTGACGTGTTTGTGATTCAGGCGTCAGCCTCTGGCCGACCGAGTTGATGCCATGAAAATCCATGTAGCCATCAAAGCCTTGCTGACGATGCTTTCCGTGGGCGTCACCGGTGTCTGTGGGATTGGCGCGATCGTCATCCTTGCGCAGGCTAGCGGAGGTGGATTCTGGACAGGCCTCAATGCAGCAATTGCCATTGGGCTGCTCGCTGCCGGAAATCTAGCGGTCTTTTTGCTGAATGCACTGTACTGGGGGATGTATGGCGCGCCAGATTGGATGAAGCGAGCCGTACTGATCCAAGCCCTGCCCGCATTCGCATTCTTGATCTACATTGCCATTGAGGTTTGGCTGCACTGATGTGATCATGCTGGCGAGCGCTGCTCGCCAGCGCGGTTCGACCCCGGCTGGATTCAGAACCGAAGTTCAGGCGTGGTCGGCAGATCCCGAGTCGTTCCGTGGGCGCAGTGGTCGCAGTGATTGAAGGCTGCGATCAACCGATCACTTCCGGCCACTCCGTGTGAAAGAACTCGCCCTCCGGCTTGTCCACCCGCTCGTACGTGTGCGCGCCGAAGAAGTCCCGTTGCGCCTGCAACAGGTTCGCCGACAGTCGCTCCGACCGGTAGCTGTCGTAATACGCCAGTGAGGCGCTGAACGCGGGCACCGGAATGCCATTGCGCACGGCCAGGGCCACCACCTCACGCCAGTTCTGCTGGGCGCCGTTCAGCACGTCCTTGAAGAACGGCGCCAGCATCAGGTTGACCAGCGCCGGGTCGGTGCGGTAGGCGTCGGTGATGTGGTTCAGGAAGCGCGCGCGGATGATGCAGCCGCCGCGCCAGATCGACGCGATGCCGCCGAAGTCGAGGCCCCACTGCTTCTTTTCGCCCATGGTCTTGATCAGGTCGAAGCCCTGCGTGTAGCTGATGACCTTGGAGGCGTACAGCGCGTCATGCACCTTGGCCACCAGGTCTTTCTTCTCCGCGCTCAGGTCGGCCTTCGGTCCCTGCAACTGTTTGCTTGCAACGACACGCTGCTTCTTCTGCGACGACAGCACGCGCGCTTCCACCGCGGCGTTGATGGTGCTGATGACCACGGCGTTCTCGGCGGCGTTGAGCAGCGTCCATTGCCCTGTGCCCTTCTGGCCGGCCTTGTCGAGGATCAGATCGACCAGCGGCCTGCCGGTCTCGGGGTCCTTCTGCTCCAGGGCCTTGCCGGTGATCTGGATGAGGTAGCTCTGCAGGTCGCCCTCGTTCCACTCGTTGAAGATGGCGGCCATCTCGTCGGTGCTGAAGCCGGCCGCCTTGAACAGGCTGTAGGCCTCGCAGATCAGCTGCATGTCGCCGTATTCGATGCCGTTGTGGATCATCTTCACGTAGTGGCCGGCGCCGCCGGGGCCGATGTGGATCACGCAGGGCTGGCCGTCCACCTTGGCGGCGATGGCTTCGAAAATCGGCTTCATGACCTCCCAGGTCGACGCGGGTCCGCCGGGCATGATGGCCGGGCCCTTTCGTGCGCCCTCCTCGCCGCCGGACACGCCCGCGCCGATGAAGCGCAGGCCCTTGCTCGTCAGGTAGGCGTCGCGCCGCTCGGTGTCGGTGTAGAGGCTGTTGCCGCCGTCGATGATGATGTCGTCCTTGTCGAGCAGGGGAATGAGCTGCTCGATCACCTGGTCGACCGGTGCGCCGGCCTTCACCATGATCTGGATCTTCCGCGGCAGTGCGAGGCTCTGGACGAAGGCCTCGAGCGTGTCGCAACCGACCAGGTTCTTGCCCGGATGCGCGGCGACGAATTCGTCGGTCCTGTCGGTGGTGCGGTTGTAGACGCTGACCTGGAAGCCACGGCTTTCCACGTTCAGCACCAGGTTCTGACCCATCACGGCCAAGCCAATCAATCCGAAATCGCTTTTCTTGTTGCTCATGGATGCTTTCTTGAAGGAACGTCTCGACGCACGGGCGGTATGCCGGCCGCCATTTTTACAGACGCCTGCGGCAGTGGGAACAGATCGGCCGAATACCCCGCCGAAAGTCGATTGCGGAGGCCGCTTTTCGAGCGAAAGCGCGTGCGCCACCATCGCAAACACCATTGGATTCGGTGACGAAATGGGCTACACGCGCGCGGATTTGCACCGACATCGGCCGAGCCACTTAAAATCCCCCCATGCCGGCCGCCGCGATCTGCTGCAAACACCGGCTCCCTCTCCTTCTCTTCCCGGCCGCTCCTGCGGCCATATTGACATGATCACCCTTAAAAACGTCGTGCTGCGCCGCAGCGCCAAAGTGTTGCTCGACAGCGCCAACGTCACCATCAACCCCGGTGAAAAAGTCGGCCTGGTCGGCCGCAATGGCGCCGGCAAGTCGACGCTGTTCGCCCTGCTGAACGGCACGTTGCACGAGGACGGGGGCGATTTCCAGGTGCCGTCGCAATGGCGCCTGGCACAGGTCGCGCAGGACATGCCGGAAACCGATCAGAGCGCCACGGAGTTCGTGATCGAGGGCGACGTGACCCTGCTGGCGGCCCAGCAGGAAGTGACAGCCGCCGAGGCCACCGACGACGGCGAGCGCATGGCCAACGCCTACATGGCACTCTACGACGCGGGCTCCGGTGACGCCGAAGCACGCGCGCAGGCGCTGATCCTGGGCCTCGGCTTCAAGACCACAGAGCTCGACAACCCGGTGAACAGCTTCTCCGGCGGCTGGCGCATGCGCCTGCAACTGGCCCGCGCGCTGATGTGCCCGTCCGACCTGATGCTGCTCGACGAGCCGACCAACCACTTGGACCTGGACGCGCTGGTCTGGCTCGAAGCCTGGCTCAAGCGCTACACCGGCACCATGCTGGTGATCAGCCATGACCGCGAATTTCTCGACGCGATCACCGACGTGACGGTGCACATCGAATCGGCCAAGCTGAACCGCTACGGCGGCAACTACACCAAGTTCGAGGACATGCGCGCCGAGAAGATGGAGCAGCAGTCGGCCTCGTTCAGCAAGCAGCAGGACAAGATCGCCCATCTGCAGAAGTTCATCTCGCGCTTCAAGGCCCAGGCCAGCAAGGCGCGCCAGGCGCAAAGCCGTGTCAAGGCGCTCGACCGCATGGAAAAGATCGCGCCGCTGCTGGCCGAAGCCGAATTCACGTTTGAGTTCAAGGAACCGGCCAACCTGCCGAATCCGATGCTGTCGATGTCGGACGCCACCTTCGGCTATCCACCAGCCGAAGACGCGCCCGCAGGCACCGGCCCGACGGTCATCGTGCAGCGCGTCAACAAATCGGTGCTGGCGGGCCAGCGCATCGGCATTCTGGGTGCCAACGGCCAGGGCAAGTCGACGCTGGTGAAAACCGTGGCGCGCGCATTGACGCCGATCCACGGCGAGATCATCGAAGGCAAGGGCCTGAACATCGGCTACTTCGCCCAGCAGGAACTCGACGTGCTGCGCCCGCCGGACACCCCGCTCGAACACATGATCCGCCTGGTGCGCGAAACCACCGCCGCCGGCAAGCTCGCCGGCCAGGGCACCCGCGAGCAGGATTTGCGCAGTTTCCTGGGCACCTTCAACTTCAGCGGCGACATGGTCAAGCAGGCCGTGGGCAGCATGAGCGGCGGCGAAAAGGCCCGCCTGGTGCTGTGCATGATCGTCTGGCAGCGCCCCAACCTGCTGCTGCTCGATGAGCCGACCAACCATCTGGACCTGGCCACCCGCGAGGCGCTGGCCATGGCGCTCAACGAGTTCGAAGGCACCGTCATGCTGGTCAGCCACGACCGCGCCTTGCTGCGCTCGGTGTGCGACGAGTTCT
>JAQGNA010000468.1 GCA_028292075.1 Rhodoferax sp.
AAGTCCAGCACCTGCTGCACCGCGACATCGTTACCGCCAGTGGCCAGACCGTGGCCGAAAACATCGCCGACGCCGAGAACTACGACCCCCGCGTCATCAAGACCTTCGACGCACCGTTCAAGGAAAAAGCCGGCATCGCCATCCTGCGCGGCAACCTGGCCCCGCGCGGCGCCGTCATCAAGCCGAGCGCGGCCACGCCCGCGCTCATGGTGCACACCGGCCGCGCGGTGGTGTTTGAAACGAGTGATGACTTCCACGCCCGCATCGACGACGAAAACCTCGACGTGGACGAGACCTGCATCCTGGTGCTGAAGAACTGCGGCCCCAAGGGCTACCCCGGCATGGCCGAGGTCGGGAACATGCCGCTGCCGCCCAAGGTGCTGCGCAAGGGCATCACCGACATGGTCCGCATCAGCGATGCGCGCATGAGCGGCACGGCCTACGGCACGGTGGTGCTGCACACCACGCCTGAAGCCGCGGCTGGGGGCCCGCTGGCCATCGTTCAGAACGGCGACATGATCGAGCTGAACGTGCCCGAGCGCCGCATGCAGCTGCTGATCAGCGACGAAGAGCTCCAGCGCCGCCTGGCCGAGTGGAAGGCCCCCGAGCCACAGCTGAAGTCAGGCTACTGGAAGCTCTACATCGACCACGTGCTGCAGGCCGACGACGGCGCGGACCTTGACTTCCTGGTGGGGAAACGCGGTTCTTTCGTGCCGAAAGACAATCATTGAACACCACCGGCTTGCGCACCTTCAGCCGCCAGTGATGCGGTTGGCAGGTGCGGCTTCGACGCCTGTCGGCGCATGAACGCGGACCGGCTCCTCGACCGCCTGCACCAGATGCGACGGTTGCGCTTCAGCGCGCAGAGCGAAAGCAAAAGCGCGACGGGTTGGGACGGCCAGGGTCAAGGCACGGTGGAGACCGAATCCCCGTCGCCCGGTGTCGTGTTGTTCCATGAATCCGGCGCGTGGCACCCGCAGGGGCGAGGCGCCGTGCAGTTTCGCAATGTCACCCGCTGGTCGGTTCGCGACGACGCCACGGTGCGCCTGGAGCACCTGCGCTTCGGGCCGGCTCAGCCGGTGTTCCTGCTTGACCTCGTACTCGAATCGGATGAAATTTGGCACTCGCCCGTGCCGCACCTTTGCGTGAACGACCGGTATGGGCTGCGGCTCACGTTCGAGCCCGCCGGCATGCGGGCGTCATGGACCGTCAGCGGCCCGAAGAAGCAGGAAAAGCTCGACTACGTCTACCAGCCTTGAACCGCATCTTCGGCTGCGCCGGGCCGGCGGCTGGTGGCTGCCTGAACGACGCTCTCAGCGCCGGCCGTAGTCATCCTCCAGCCGCAGGATATCGTCTTCTCCAAGGTAGTCGCCGAACTGGATTTCCATGATTTCCACCGGCTCGCTGCTGTCGTTGGCCAGCCGGTGCACCTGGCCGGCGGCGATGTCGATGTGTTGCCCGGGCTGCATCTGCAGCTGCAAGTCATCCACCGTGACCGTCGCCACGCCACGCACCACCACCCAGTGCTCCGCCCGCCGAAAATGCTTCTGCAGGCTGATGCGCTGGCCGGGCGATACGCCGATCCGCTTGACCTTGTAACCCGGCGCTTCCAGCACGGTGGCATACCAGCCCCAGGGGCGCGTCGTGTGCTCGACACGGACCATTTCGGTGGTGGTGGTCATGGTGAAAGCCCGGTCAGGTGGAACGAACATCGCTGCAGTTGGCTCGGTGAGCCCCTACGCAAGTCGGCTTGGTGGTGCACCGCATTGAACTACTGGCGCAAAGCGTTGCCAAGCCTGGCCGGCACCTAAACGGCTGCCGCGCGCCGCACGAAGCGCCCTGCCCTCGCACCGGTGGCCCGGCCTGCGGCGGTGTAGCCGAGCACGCCGTTCACCCACACCTGTTCGATGCCTTCGCTGAACTGCTTCGGCGCCTCGAAGGTGGCCATGTCCTTGACCCTTGCCGGGTCGAACACCACCACGTCGGCCATGAAGCCGGGCCGCAGCTCGCCGCGCTCGCCGATGTGAAAGCGCCGCGCCGACATGCCGGTCATCTTGTGCACGGCCTGCTCGAGCCGCAGCAGGCCCTTGTCGCGCCAATAGCAAGCCAGCACGCGCGGGAAAGCGCCCCACAGCCGTGGGTGCGGGCGCTCGTCGTGCGGCAGGCCATCGGAGCCGATCATGGAAAGCGGATGCGTGATGACGCGTTCCACGTCGTCCTCGCGCATCTGGAAGTAGCAGGCACCGCCAGGCTTCAACCGAACGGCGGCGTCGCGCTGGGTCATGCCCCATTCGCTGGCGATGTCGGCCAGGTAGCGGCCACCCATCTCGGGGTGCGGGTGGCTGCTGGTGATGAGCACGTCGATGATGCCGTCCACCAGGTCTTCGCGCAGCACGGTGGAGCCCGCCGTGTAGGGGTAGACGTCCATGCCGATCTCCTGGTGGCGGGCCAGTTCCTCGATCAGCGGCAGGGTCTCTCGGGTGCGGCCCCAGTTGGCGGGGCCGGCGCACTTGTGGTGCGAGATCACCAGTGGAAGACCCGACTGCCGGGCCGTCAGCGCGGCCTCCTGCAGCGCCGGCAAAATGCCGGCCAGTTCGTCGCGGATGTGCGTCGCGTACACGCCGCCGTTGCGGGCCGCCACGCTGGCCACGGCCACCAACTCGGGCAGGTCGGCGGCATAGGCCTCGGCATAGAAGATGCCGGACGAAAGCCCCAGCGCGCCGGCGTCCATCGCCTCCTGCATGGCCGCCGCCATGGCCTCGCGCTCGGCCTCGGTCGCGGGCTGGCGCAAGTCGGCCAGGTGGCGCATGCGCAGCGCGGTGTGGCCCATGAGCGCGGCCACGTTCACCGCCGGCTGCGCGGCGTCCACGGCCCGGGCGTAGTCGGCCATGCCGGCATGGCGAAACTGCAGCCGGCCCAGCAGCGACAGCGGCGCGGCGGGGGTGTCGGTCACCACCGGCGCCAGCGAGATGCCGCAGTTGCCGACGATCACCGTGGTCACGCCTTGCGACAGCTTGGGCAGCATGGCCGGCCCGTCGATGACGGCGGCGTCATCGTGCGTGTGCACGTCGATGAAGCCCGGCGCGATGACGCGGCCGGTGCAGTCGATGAGGTCTGTCGGGCCGGCGTTCGCCAGCGTCGCGGGATCGATCTGGCCAGGCTCGGCCATCGCCGCAATGCGCTCGCCGACCAGCAGCACGTCGCCCAGCCAGCCGGGCCGGTCCGTGCCGTCCACGATCAGTCCGTTCTTCAAAAGCGTCGCTTTCACCATGTCATTCCTCTTGGGGGTTGTCGTGCGGGCCGTGCGAGCCCGCGCCGACGTATTCGGCACTGTCGAACCCATGCTGTTCCAGCAACTGCCTGAACTGCTGCAGGCCGCGGGTTGCTACCGGACCGAGCTTCTGCGCCAGCCGGACCATCAAGATCTCGATCACCACCAGATGCGCCAGATAGGCTTCGGTGCCGACGCGCATCACCGCGTCCTGCGGCACCGA
>JAQGNA010000472.1 GCA_028292075.1 Rhodoferax sp.
GCGCTAGACGTTCATGATCGAAACGGTGCGGGTGTTCAGGTAGCCCTCCAGCGCTTCCGGGCCGCCTTCGGTGCCGTAGCCCGAATCCTTCAGTCCGCCGAACGGCAGCTCGGGGAACGGCGCCGCCGGCTGGTTGATCCACAGCATGCCGACCTCGACCCGCCGTGCCAGCAGGTGCGCGTTCTTCAGCGAACGGGTGAACGCATAGCCGGCCAGGCCGTAGGGCAGGCGGTTGGCTTCGGCGATGGCGTCTTCGAGCCGGTCGAAGCCGCGCACCGCGGCCATCGGGCCGAAGGGTTCGTCGTTGAAGACCTTGGCATCGAGCGGCACATCGACCAGCACGGTCGGCTGCCAGAAGTTGCCCGCATCGCCGATGCGCTCGCCACCCGAGGCCAGCGTGGCGCCGCGTTCCACCGCGTCCCTGGTGAATTCGGCCATGGCGGTGAGCCGGCGCGGATTGGCCAAGGGACCCATCTGCGTGCCCTCGGCGCGGCCGTCGCCCACCTTCAGGCCGCTGGCGTACTGCGACAACGCCGTGGCGAATTCCTTCCGGATGCTTTCATGCACCAGAAAGCGCGTGGGGGAAATGCAGACCTGTCCGGCGTTCCTGAACTTCGCGCCGCCGGCAGCCTTGACGGCCAGTGCCACGTCGGCGTCTTCGGCCACGATCACGGGGGCATGGCCGCCCAGTTCCATCGTCACGCGCTTCATGTGCTGGCCGGCCAATGCCGCCAGTTGCTTGCCCACCGGCGTGGAGCCGGTGAAGGTCACCTTGCGGATGACCGGGTGGGGAATCAGGTAGTTGGAGATCTCGGCCGGGTTGCCGTACACCAGGCCCACCACACCGGCCGGCACGCCCGCGTCGGAGAACGCACGGATCAGTGCCGCCGGGCCGGCAGGCGTCTCTTCAGGCGCCTTGACCAGAATGGAGCAGCCGGTGGCCAGCGCGGCCGACATCTTGCGGACCACCTGGTTGATGGGGAAGTTCCATGGCGTGAACGCCGCCACCGGGCCCACCGGGTCTTTCACCGCCAACTGCTGCGCCGCCAGGTTGCGCGACGGCACGATGCGGCCGTACACGCGCTGCCCTTCGTCGGCGAACCACTCGATGATGTCGGCCGCCGACAACGCTTCGATCTTCGCTTCGGTCAGGGGCTTGCCCTGTTCCTGGGTCAGCAGCTGGGCGATCTCGTCGGCCCGTTCGCGCATCAGCGCGGCGGCGCGGCGCATGGCCTTGCCACGTTCGATGGCCGGCGTGTCGCGCCAGGTCTCGAAGCCCTTCTGCGCGGCCACCAGAGCCCGGTCGAGATCGGGGTTGCCGGCATGCGCGACGCGGCCGATTTCCTGGCCGGTTGACGGGTTGTAAACGGCCAGGCTGCGGCCGTCGGCGGCGTCCTGCCAGGTGCCGTCGATGAAGAGTTGGGTGCTCGGGTAGGTCATGTTGCTGGACGTCTTTTAGTAGGAAACTAGGAAACAGGGACGGGATTTTGCGCCGCAGCGGGGGCCGGCGCAGGCGTGGCGATCTTGACCTTGGTCGCCCTGGTGGATTCGCCATGGGAGCGTCGCGGCCCGGTGTTAGAGTGGTTCGCCGGTCTCCGGCGGCCCCGGTGCCGACTGCGTGCCGGGGGTGGTCTGGCAGTGCACCCAGGGCTGGCATCGGGCTTGGTTCTCGGCGCCAGCGCCTCCCATTTTTCTGCGTTTGGTTTCACTGCCTGGCGCCGCCATCGGCGTCCGGCTTTCGTGTTCTCCGTTTCAGTTTCCAGTCTCCAGTTTCCAGTCTCAAGTTTCCGCCTCAAGTCCGCCCGCCATGTCCGATGCCACGCCCAAGTCCCGTTCCGCTCCACGCGGCCGCCACAACCGTTCGACGAACGCCAACCCCGCAGTGACCGGCGGGCAGCCTGCGAGCAAGGCCGCCGCGCGATGGGCGGCCCGCACGCTGTTCTTCGCGGCCGGCTTCCTGTTCGCCACCTGGGGCGTTCACATTCCCACCATCAAGCAGACCTACGGTGTGGACGAAGCCTCGCTCGGCCTGGCCATGCTGGCGGGCGGCGTCGGGGCCCTGCTCGGCCTGTCGCAGGCCGGCGCGGTGATCGGCCGGCTGGGCCCGCGCACCGTGGCCTGCTGGGGCGGGCTGGCCACGGCGCTGGCCATCGCCTCGCTGTTGGCCATGCCCGGCTTCGGCGCCTTGCTGGCCCTGCTGGTGGTGTTCGGTTGCGGCAGCAGCCTGCTCGATGTGGCCATGAATGCCGAGGCATCGGAACTCGAAAGGCTCGGCGGCAGGCCGATGATGAGTGGCTTCCACGGCATGTTCAGCCTGGGCGGCATGGCCGGCGCGGCACTGGGCAGCGCGCTGTTGCATGTGGGCGTGCCGCCCTTGGCGCACCTGCTGGCCGTGGCGGCCGGCAGCGCGGCGGCGATCCTCTGGGCCGGCACGCAGATGCTGCCGCGCCAGCCCGCGCCGAAGGACGGCGCCAGTGGCAGGTTCAGGCTGCCGCGCGGCATGGTGCTGCTGCTGGGCTGCATGGCGGCGCTCGGCTTCGTGGTGGAGGGCGCGGTCTACGACTGGAGCGTGCTCTACCTCTACAAGGAGCTGGGCAGCCCGCAGAACGTGGCGGCGCTGGCCTACGCCAGCTTCTCTGCGGCCATGGCGCTGACCCGGTTCGGTGGCGACTGGATGCGGGCGCGTTTCTCCGGCGCCCGGCTGCTGCGCGGCAGCGCGCTGCTCGCCGCGGCCGCCATGGCCATGGTGCTGCTGGCCGGCGAGCCCTGGGTGGCGCTGCTCGGCTTCGCCCTGGTCGGCGTGGGCCTGGCCAACGTGGTGCCCGTGCTCTTCAGCGCGGCGGCGCTGGCGCCAGGAGTGAGTGCGGCCCAGGGCATCGCCTCGGTGGCTTCCATGGGCTACCTGGGCTTCATGGTCGGTCCGCCGATGATCGGTTTCCTCGCGCATGCCAGCTCGCTCACCGCCGCGCTGTACGTTGTCGTCGGCTTCGCCGCGCTGTTGGCCCTGGGCGCACCGCGGGCCATGCCGGCAGGGGTCAACGCAGGCTGACTTGGCG
>JAQGNA010000474.1 GCA_028292075.1 Rhodoferax sp.
CGCTGAACCAGATCCAGAACTGCGCGAGGATCGGCTTGGTCAGGCCCAGCTGTTCCCGGATGCGCTCGATGTCTTCGTTGGTCGCGCTGTTGCCGGCAATGACGGCCGCCGGGTCGCCGGGCGTGAGTCGCAGAATGAGGAACACGATGACCGCCACGACCAGCAGGACGGGGATCACGGCAAAAAGGCGCTGGGCCAGGAATCGGAGCATGGGGTCGGTGGTGCTTTTTTAGCGGTTCATCCAAAGTGTGCTCCTGCTCCCGTTTGGCCCTGGCCGCAACCCTCTCCCGCAGGCGGGAGAGGGAGCAGGGCAACGGCGCAAACGGTCACCATTCCAGAGACACCGCGGAACTGGCCCTTCGACAAGCTCAGGAGTGCCTTTGCCAGGCCGCTGGTTCGCCCCCGGCAAGGGGGTGGCGCGACACGCAGTGCGCAACCTGGCGGTGTGCTCAAAGCTTCTTGATGTTCCAGTAGACCTGGGCGCCGCCGGGCACGATGCCGCTGATGTTGCTGCGCACGGCCGCCGGGTTGTTGTACTGCCCCAGTGGCACGTGGCTCACGGTTTCGAAGGCCCGCACCTGGATCTGCTCGGCGATCTTCTTCTTGTCGGCGTCGGTTGCGGCCTGGGCGAACTTCACCTTCAGCCCTTCGATCTCCTTGTCGTCCTGCCAGCCGAACCAGCCTTTCTCGCCGGCCGTGTTCATCATCGCCATGGTCAGCGGATTGAGGATGTCGCCGGCGGTCCAGGCGGTCATGAAGGCGTTCCAGCCGCCCTTGTCGGGTGCGTCCTTCTTGGCGCGGCGGGCGACCAGCGTGGCCCAGTCCATCTGCTGCATGTCGACCTTGAAGCCGGCCGCCTCCAGCTGCTGCTTGGCCACCAGGGGCAGCTTCGCGATGGAGGCGAGGTCGGTGGGGCGCATCAGCACCACGGGCGTGCCGTTGTAGCCGGCCGCCTTCAACATTTCGCCGGCCTTCTTCGCGTTGGCCGAGCCGGTGTACATGCCGGTGCTTTCGCTGGCGAACGGCGTGCCGCAGGGGAACATGCTCTTGCAGAATTTGTACATGCCGGGCGCGCCGACCTGCGTCTTCAGGAACGCCTCCTGGCCCATGGCCACCATGGCGGCCTCCCGGATCTTCACGTTGTCGAACGGCGCGTGCAGGTGGTTGAAGCGGAAGATGAACTGCAGGCCGTCGGGCTGCGCGTCCACCAGCTTCACGTTGGGCGTGGACTTGAGCGTGGCGTACTGCTCGAAGGTGGGCTGCTCGATGATGTCGACCTCGCCCGCCTGCAGCGCATTGAACTGCGTCTGTGGGTCGCGGATGATGACCCATTCCACGCGGTCGAGGTACACGACCTTGCCGCCGGTGGTGCCGTCAGGCGGTTCGGCACGCGGCTTGTACTTCTCGTTCTTCACATAGACCAGGCGCTCGCCCGATTTGTATTCGGCCTGCACGAACTTGAACGGGCCGGAGCCGATCTGTTCCTTCACCTGCTCGCTGCCGGGGGTGGCCGCAACCCGTGCCGGCATGATGAAGGGCACGTTCGACGAGGGCTTGCCCAGCGCTTCGAGCATCACGCCGAAAGGTTGTCCGAGCTTGATGACAAAGGTCTTCGCGTCCGGCGTGGCATAGCTCTCGATGTTTCTGGCCAGCACGCCGCCGAAGCTGTCGCGGCTGGCCCAGCGCTTGAGCGAGGCCACCACGTCTTCGCTGGTCACCGGCTTGCCGTCGTGGAACTCCAGCCCGTCGCGCAGGGTGAAGGTCCAGGTGAGAGAGTCTTTGGAGGTGGTCCACTTGTCGACCATCTGCGGCTTGACCTTGCCGGCCGCGTCGGTGCCGAACAGGGTGTCGTAGATCATGTAGCCGTGGTTGCGCGTGACGAAGGCGGTGGTCCAGATGGGGTCGAGAATGGTGATGTTCGATTGCGGCACGATGCGCAGGGTCTTGTCCTGGGCCTGCGCCCCAGGCGAGGCCAGCAGGGCGGTGGCCAGCGCGGAGAGCGCGAGAAGCAGACGACGTTTCATCAATAAACTCCTGAGGGATTCCAGACGATGAGACCCGGCCCCGGGAGGCCGGGCACACAGGCAGACGGGCAACTGAACCACCGACGCAATATAAGGCCAAACATGACGACGCCATCGAATTCCATGCTCGACCTCGACGCCCATGCCATCTCGGCGGCGCTCCATGCAAAGCAGTTTTCATGCCGCGAGTTGATGCAGGCCACGCTGGCGCGCATCGACGCGGTGAACCCCGGCGTGAACGCCATCGTGAGCCTGCGCGCCCCCGAGGCGCTGCTGGCCGACGCCGACGACTGCGATGCGGCGTTGGCCCGGGGCGCTTCGCGCGGCTGGATGCACGGGCTGCCGCAGGCCATCAAGGACCTTGCCCCGACGGCCGGCCTGCGTACCACGCTCGGCTCGCCGCTGATGCGCGACTTCATTCCGCGCGAAGACGGCCTGATGGTGCAGCGCATGAAGGCGGCTGGCTGCATCGTCATCGGCAAGACCAACACGCCGGAGTTCGGCCTCGGCTCCCACACCTTCAACGAGGTGTTCGGCGTGACGCGCAACGCCTACGACCCGGCGCGCTCGGCCGGCGGCAGCAGTGGCGGTGCGGCGGTGGCGCTGGCCACGCGCATGCTCTGCGTGGCCGACGGCAGCGACTTCATGGGCAGCCTGCGCAACCCCGCCGGCTGGAACAACGTCTTCGGCATGCGCCCGAGCCAGGGCCGCGTGCCACAGTGGCCGGCGCAGGACGTGTGGACGGCGCAGCTCGGCACCGAAGGCCCGATGGCCCGCAGCGTGCGCGATCTGGCCCTGCTGCTCGACACCCAGGCCGGACCCGACCCGCGCCTGCCGCTGTCGCTGGCCGACGGCGCGCGTTTCGACGGCAGCGCCGGCACTCTCGGCGAGTTCGACCCGGCCGGCGTGCGCGTCGGCTGGCTGGGCGACCTGGACGGCCACCTGCCCATGGAGCCCGGCATTCTTGACCTATGCGGTCAGGCCTTGCAGCGGCTCGAAGGCGTTGGCTGCAAGGTGGCGCCAACAGCGCTCGGCACGTCGCCCGAGGCGGTCTGGCAGGCCTGGCTGGTGTGGCGCCGGGCGCTGGTGGCGGCCCGTATCGCACCGTTTCTTCTGCAGCCCCGGAACCGGGCGCTGATCAAGCCCGAGGCGCTGTGGGAACACGACCAGGCGCAGCAGCTGACCGGCCAGGAATTCACCCGGGCGAGCGCCCAGCGAAGCAGCTTCTACCAGCAAATGCTGGCGCTGTTCGAACGGTATGACGTGCTGGCGCTGCCAGTGGCGCAGGTGTGGCCGTTCGACGCTTCACTGCGTTGGCCGGCCCAGGTGGCGGGCCGCGAGATGGACACCTACCACCGCTGGATGGAGGTGGTGATCTATGCCACCTTCGCCGGCCTGCCCTGCATCAGCGTGCCGGCCGGCTTCAGCGAGGCTGGCCTGCCGATGGGCCTGCAGCTGATCGGCCGCCCGCGTGGCGACTGGGCGCTGCTGCAACTTGCCCATGCCTACGAGCAGGCCGCCGGCGAGGTGCTTCAGAGGGCGCCGATCCAGCAGGCCCGCTGAATCGCGGCCATCTTGTTCTCGGCCTGGAGCTTGGCCATGGCATTGCCCAGGTGGTAGTTGACCGTGCGCTCCGAGCAGCTCAGGCGGTCGGCCGTGGCGCGCGCGGTGAGGCCTTCGAAAGCCAGTGACAGGCATTCGACCTCGCGGGGAGTGAGGGGGCTGTGCAGCTTGACAAGTGCACGCCGCACGCTCGGCCAGATGTTGAGCGCGGACCAGACCAGCGCCGAAGCCTCGGTGCGGTCGTGCAGGGCCCGCGGGCTGAACATGAAGCATTCGAATGCCCGGTCGGCGGGCAGCGGGAAAGCCACGCGCACCACCGTCTGCAGGCCGTGGCTCAGCCACTGCATGCGCCAGGTGTTCAGCTGCAGCTGGTCTGACTTGGCGATGTGCTGCCAGGCCACCAGGGGCGCGTCGGCACTGCGCCAGCGGGCGCCGAAATCCTGGCTCTGCGCCAGGGCCCGCGCCGGGTCGGCAAAAGCGGCAGGGGCGGTGGCCACGACCTGTCGGTCTTCCATGCGGCCAAAGGGGTCGGGCCCGAGAATCACCACCGCCTCGACCGAAAATTCCCGCAGCGCGCGCAACCAATCCGCCAGCAAGTCCAACAACTCTGCACTGTCAGATTTGACAGGTGCGTTCGACGGCGCAAATCCCAACTGGCCGGACAATGCCATGACAAAAGCTTCCTAATTTTGTATACAAATGAGTCTCTCCCTATTCCAGAGCCCCGGCTCCGTTGTCGCCCTCGATGACGACCCAGACTATCTTGCAATGCTATCGCTGGTCGCGCCAAAGGAATGGTACGTTCGTTTTTTTGTTCACGCAGAAGAGTGCATCAGAATGCTTCAGCAGGAGCCGCCACTGTGGGAAGCGGACGCATGCGCGCAGCAGGAAGTGGTCGATCTGTGGCGCCAAACCGGGGCCCCGCTGATCCCGCAGGTCATCCGTTACTGGCAGGCGTTTGCCCGCCGCCGCTACGCGCTCACGCAGGTCTGCGTCGTCGATTACTCCATGCCTTCGATGGACGGTTTGCAGATGCTCAGCGCGCTCGTGGACTGGCCGGGCATGCGCATCCTGCTGACCGGCCAGGCCGATGAACAGGTTGCCGTGCAGGCCTTCAACAGGGGCCTCATCGAGCAGTTCATTCCCAAGCAGGCCACCGATGTGTCGCGGCGGCTGATCGAGTCGCTGGTGCGGCTGCAACTGCTCGCCAACCGGCAGGCGTCGCAGGTCTGGCGCGGCACCCTCACGCCGATGCAGAACGCGCTGCTGCGCCAGCCTTCCATTGCCCGCAAGGTGAGTGACCTCATCGCCACGCGCTGGATCGAGTACGTGATCATTGGTGCGCCGTTCGGCGTGCTGGGACGCGACGGCGACGGGCGGGTGGGCTGGTTGCAGCTTGAGCCGTCCAGCGGCCTCGAAGAGCTTGCCGAAATGGCGGAATCGGTGGGCGCCCGTGCCGACCAACTTCATGCCATACGCAACGGAAAATCTCTCATCGACATCGAGTTGGGACAAGCTTTGGGCCGAACGGAGCCCGCAATGCTCAGTCCGGCGGTGCAGGTGGGCGCCGACGACACCTTGCTCGGCGCCTTTTTCGACCTGCCCGGAGACCTCGGTCTGGATGCCGAAGGGGGCTACAAACAGTGGCTCAAGGCCCAACCAGCTCGCGTGGTGCGCGCTTGAAGCGCGCTAATCGGGGCGGGTGGCAGACTGCGTCGCCCAAGCCCTCGCTTGTTTGGGCATGGCACTCCTGTCAATCCTGACAACTGCCCAGTCGTTTCGAAGGCGAAACCTCTTGACGCCGGTTGTTGAAAGTGGCCAATGGCCGACAGTGCCGTGCCCTGGCGCAACACCGGCGCAGTGCCAGCTGGCAACCATGACAGGTCATCAGTTCTGACGCCACGGCAGGCCGTGGAAACGCCATCCACCCTTGCGCCCGCGGTGGCCTTCAGCGTCGGCGTCGCCTTCGAACCCTTCCAGGATGTTGTAGGCCGTGAAGCCCAACTCGGTGGCGCGCCGGGCCGCGGCAATGGACCGCACACCGCTGCGGCACAGCAACACCGCCTTTCTGCCACCGTCGAGCGCGGCCTGCAGCGCGGAATCGAACTGCGGGTTCATCGCCATGCCCGGCCATTGCTTCCAGGCCAGCGGCACGGCGCCGGGCACCTGGCCCACCCACTCGCGTTCGGCATCGCTGCGCACGTCGATCAGCACCGCTTCGCCGGCCTGCTGCCACTGGTAGGCCAGTTGCGGGCTGATGTCGCCGGCACAGCCTTCGGCGGGGCGCACGGTGGGTTCTTCTGGCAGGGGGGTCATGGCTGGCTCCTTCGGGTGGATGTCATGGATGGATGAAGAGTCTGGACGGGGCAGGGGCGGCCCGTGCGTCGCGGGTGTTCCCTGCCAGCTTGCCGGCCCCAGTTTAAGGAATGCTACAAAGGGTGCCTACTTCCAAACATCCACGAGATTCCTCCCATGCCGTCATCCTCGTCATCCAGCGCGGCCAGTCTGGTCGCCCTGCAACCCGCCAGCACCAAGTCGGGCAAGCCTTTCGACCTGGCCGCGATCGATCCATCGGCCAAGCCGTATTCCACCGGCAGCAAGGCCGAGGACAAGGCCGCGGTCGACGTGCTGGCCCAGGAGATCGACGCGCTGCAGGACGTGTTCTTCGCCGACCGGCGCTTCAAGTTGCTGGTGGTGCTGCAGGGCACCGACACCTCGGGCAAGGACGGCACCGTGCGCGGGGTGTTCGGCCGGGTCAGCCCGCTCGGGGTGCACACCGCGGCCTGGAAGGCGCCCACCGAGGAGGAGCGCGCCCATGACATGCTGTGGCGCATCCACCAGCGGGTGCCGGGCGCGGGGGAGATCACGGTGTTCAACCGCAGCCATTACGAGGACGTGCTGGTCCCGGTGGTCAACGAGTGGATCACCGCCGACCAGACCCAGGACCGCTACCGCCAGATCAACGACTTCGAGCGGCTGCTGGTCGAGAGCGGCACCACGGTGCTGAAGTTCATGTTGCACATCGGCGCCGACGAACAGCGCGAGCGGTTGCAGGAACGCATCGACGACGAGACCAAGCACTGGAAGTTCAGCCTCGACGACCTCAACGTGCGCAAGCAGTGGAAGGACTATCAGAAGGCCTATGCCGCGCTGCTCGGTGCCACCAGCACACCGTGGGCGCCATGGACGGTGGTGCCTGCCAATTCGAAGACCCACCGCAACCTGATGATCGCCACCATCGTGCGCGACACGCTCAAGGGCATGAGCCTGCGCTATCCGCCGGCCAAGCCGGAACTCAAGGGAATGAAGGTGGTATGAAACGATCTTCATACCATCACACCTAACGACCCGGCCTGCGCGAACGCGTCGCGCGTGGCAAGATTCCGGCACAACCATTCCGCAGGAGACAAACCCGTGCCGAGCCTCAGCCCCGAAGAAGTTGCGCAATACCACGACCGTGGCTACCTGATTCCGCGCTTTGCCTTGCCCCCCGCGCGCATCGACCTGCTGCGCGACACGCTTGACCAGCTGATCCGCGACAACCCGGGGGTGCGCCCCGAGAAACTCGTCAGTGCCCATGTGGTGGGGCAGGACGGCGGCGCCAACCCCGAGGGCGTGAAGGGCAGCCAGGCCTTTCTCGATCTCGCCATGGAGCCGGAAATTCTCGACATGGTCGAGCAGCTGATCGGCCCGGACATCATCCTCTGGGGCTGTCACGTCTTCTGCAAGCCGGCCGGCGACGGCCAGGAGACGCCGTGGCACCAGGACGGCCACTATTGGCCGATCCGCCCGCTGGCCAATGTGACGGTGTGGGTCGCGCTCGATCCGTCCACCCGGGCCAACGGCTGCCTGCGGGTCATTCCAGGGTCGCACCGCGCCAAGGTGACGCATGCGCACTTGAAGGAAGACCGCGAAGACCTGGTGCTGTCGCAGCGCACCGACACCAGTGCGTTCGACGAGGCGGAAGCTGTCGACCTCGAGCTGCAGCCCGGACAGATGTCCATGCACGAGGTCTACATGATCCACGGCGCCGAGGTCAACCGCTCAACGCAGCGCCGCGCGGGCGTGGCCCTGCGCTACATGCCCGGCAGCTCGGTCTTCGAGCGCAACCTGAACCCGGCGGATGGCGAGTCAGGCGTGCCGGTTTCGTTCGCGACGCGGCCGCTGTGGCTGTTGCGCGGCCAGGACCGTACCGGCCGCAACGATTTCAGCATCGGGAGAGGTTGACCGGCCCCTTTGCAGACATCCGTCGTGGGGCGGTCGACTGCCTCACGCCGAGCGTCATGTTCTTCATGAGGCTACCCGCGCGGAGGCTGGTGGGGGCCGGCGTTGCGCCGCTGTGAACCACCGGCCCGAAGCGATCGCCGCCAGCGTGATCGCGCCATACAGCAGCATGGCCAGCGCTAACACCGCATAGAACCAGGCGAGCGATCCGGTGGCATGCAGCACCGCCGCGCCAACGCCGGCCGCCACCAACAATCGCACCGCACCCGCCAGCAGCGACCAGCCCAGCCGGCCCGCGCCCTGCGATGCGAAGTAGAGCGCCAGGCCCATTCCGAAGAAGCCATACACCGGCCCGACGGTCCGCAGGTAGGCGCTGCCCGCGGCCAGCATCGGCCCCTGGGCGCCGAACAGCCTGAGCCATTCCTCCGGCCAGACGGCGGCGGTGAGGCCGATGGCTTCGGCCACGCAGAAGGCCAGCGCGCCGCCGGCCAGGGCGATGCGCAGCGCACGTTCCGGCTGGCCCGCGCCGATGTTGGCGGCGACCAGTGCCACGAGCGGCGCGCCGATGCCGAAGGCCACCGGGATCACCAGGTATTCGAGCCGCGCCGCCGTGCCATAGCCGGCCAGCGCCGCCGTTCCGGCGTAGGCGCCCACCAGCGCCGTGGTCGATGCGATGAGGCCGTTGGTCAGCAGCGGGTTGATGGTGGCCAGGCCGCCCACGGTGAGGATGCGCCGCATCAGGTCACGTTGCAGCGGCACCCGCAACAGGCGAGCGGCGTTGCGCCCGCTCAGCACGTACCAGCCCAGCACCAGCGTGCCACTGGCGTAGTAGGCCAGCATGGCCCAGCCGGCGCCGGCCATGCCGAGCCGCGGAAACGGCCCCAGGCCGAAGATCAGGCAGGGCGACAGCGGCACCAGCAGCAGGGCGCCGCCGCAGATCACCAGGCCCGGCACCAGCATGTTGCCGGTGCCACGCACCACGCTGGCCAGGGCGTTCATCGTCCACATCAGCACCAGGCCGGCGAACACCACATTCGAATAGGACAGTGCCGCGGCCACCGCGCCGGCGCCCTGGTCGGAGGCCATGGCGCGGTACAGCGGTGCGCCGAAAGACAGCAGCAGCGCACTGAACATCAGCCCACGTCCTCCGTTGAGGACCACGGCATGCAGCACCAGCCGGTTCGCCTCGTCGCCCCGGCCGCCTCCCAGGGCGCGCGCCACCGCCGCCGAGATGCCGCCGCCCATCGCACCCTGCGACATGTTCTGCATGAGCATGAGCAGCGGTGTCACGAGTGCCGCCCCGGCGAGCGCGTCGGTGCCCAGGCGCGAGAGGTACCAGG
>JAQGNA010000496.1 GCA_028292075.1 Rhodoferax sp.
GCAAGAATCACAGCCAGCGTCTACACCTCGCACGTGCCGGCCATCGGCGCGGCGCTGGACATGGGCAAGACCGAGGAGCCGTACTGGCAGAAGGTGTTCCAGGGCTACGCGGCCGGCAAACAGTGGATCAGGGAGAACCCGCCCGACGTGATCTTCCTTGTGTTCAACGACCACGCGACCGCGTTCAGCCTGGACATGATCCCCACCTTCGCGATCGGCACCGCCTCCGAATACATGCCGGCCGACGAGGGCTGGGGCCCGCGCCCGGTGCCCAAGGTGGAAGGCGCTCCCGAACTGGCGTCGCACATCGCGCACTCGGTCATCCAGCAGGACTTCGACCTCACCATCGTCAACAAGATGGACGTGGACCACGGCCTGACCGTGCCGCTGTCGCTGATGTTCGGCGAGACCAAGGAATGGCCGGTCAAGGTGATCCCCTTCGCGGTGAACGTGGTGCAGTACCCGATCCCGAGCGGCATGCGCTGCTTCAAGCTGGGCCAGGCGATCCGCAAGGCCGTGGAGAGTTTCGACGAAGACCTCAACGTGCAGATCTGGGGCACGGGCGGCATGAGCCACCAGCTGCAGGGCCCGCGCGCCGGCCTGATCAACAAGGAATGGGACAACAAGTTCCTGGACCGCCTGATCGAGGACCCGGAAGGCCTGGCCGGCGTCAGCCACATCGAGTACGTCAAGGAAGCCGGCAGCGAAGGCATCGAGCTGGTGATGTGGCTGATCGCGCGCGGCGCGATGAGCGACATCGCCGGCGGACCGAAGCCCACGGTCAAGCACCGCTTCTATCACGTCCCGGCGTCGAACACCGCCGTGGGCCACCTGATCCTGGAGAACAACAAGTGACCAAAACCATCCGCATCGCACTCGCCGGGCCCGGCGCCTTCGGCATCAAGCACCTCGACGGGCTGAAGAACATCGAAGGCGTGGAGGTCACCTCCATCATCGGCCGCGAACTGGGCAAGGCCCAGGAAGTGGCGACCAGGTACGGCGCCAGGCACGTCACCACCAACCTGGACGAAGCGCTCGCGCGCCCCGATGTCGATGCCGTGATCCTGTGCACCCCGACCCAGATGCATGCGCAGCAGTCGATCGCCGCGCTGAAGGCCGGCAAGCACGTGCAGGTGGAGATCCCCGTGTGCGACAAGCTCGAAGACGGCAAGGCCGTCCTGGCGACGCAGCAGCAGACGGGCCTGGTGGCGATGGTGGGCCACACCCGCCGCTTCAACCCCAGCCACCAGTACGTCCACCAGAAGATCAAGGCCGGCGAGTTCAACATCCAGCAGATGGACGTGCAGACTTATTTCTTCCGCCGCACCAACATGAACGCGCTGGGCCAGGCGCGCAGCTGGACGGACCACCTGCTGTGGCACCACGCGGCGCACACGGTCGACCTGTTCGCCTACCAGGCGGGCAGCCCGATCGTGAAGGCCAATGCCGTGCAGGGCCCGATCCATCCCGCGCTCGGCATCGCCATGGACATGTCGATCCAGCTGCAGGCGGCCAACGGCGCGATCTGCACGCTGAGCCTGTCGTTCAACAACGATGGCCCGTTGGGAACGTTCTTTCGCTACATCGGTGACACAGCGACCTACCTTGCGCGCTACGATGACCTGTTCACCGGCAAGGACGAAAAGATCGACGTGTCCAAGGTGGATGTGTCGATGAACGGCATCGAGCTGCAGGACCGAGAATTCTTCGCCGCCATCAAGGAAGGCCGCGAGCCGAACTCGAGCGTGGCCAGCGTGCTGCCTTGCTACCAGGTGCTGCATCAGCTCGAACAACAGCTTAATCAATAGGCACACCACCAAGCTGCGCGCGTTGCGTGTCGCTGCGCCGACCCCCTAGCAGGGGGCAACACCCGCGGCCCGGTTGAGCCGGTTCCGCGGTGTTCTGGCATTGGTCCCCGTCACTCCATCTCATTGCTGTTGAACTGCCATGCAAACACGTCAGATCGGCCCCTTCACCGTCTCCGCCATCGGCCTCGGCTGCATGAACCTGAGCCACGCCTACGGCACGCCGCCGTCGCCCGAACAAGGCGAACGCGTGCTGTTGGCCGCACTCGATGCGGGTGTCACGCTGTTCGACACGGCGGCGCTCTACGGCTTTGGCGCCAATGAAAAGCTGGTCGGCAGCGTCATGAAGCCGCACCGCTCGAGGTTCACGTTGGCCAGCAAGGGCGGCCTGGCCGGCGTGCCGTCCGAAGGCGGCCTGAAGCGGGCGATTGACGGCAGCCCGGCCGCCATCCGGCGTGATTGCGAAAACAGCCTTCGCCACCTGCAGACCGACGTCATCGACCTGTACTACCTGCACCGCTGGGACAAGCAGGTGCCGATCGAGGACAGCGTGGGCGCGATGAGCGACCTGGTGCGCGCCGGAAAGGTGCGCACCATCGGCTTGAGCGAGGTCTCGGCCGTCACCCTTCGCAAGGCGCATGCCGTGCACCCGATCACCGCGGTGCAGACGGAATATTCGCTCTGGACCCGCAACCCGGAAATCGCCGTGCTCGATGCCTGCCGCGACGTCGGTGCTGCTTTTGTGGCCTTCAGTCCGCTGGCCCGCGCCTACCTGACCGGCAAGCTGACCGATGTCGCGAGCCTCGACGCCAAGGACATCCGGCGGCCCATGCCACGTTTTTCGCCCGAGAACTATGCCGCCAACCTGGCCCTGCTCGAACCCTACAAGGCGTTGGCCGAAGAGGTCGGCTGCACACCGGCGCAGTTGGCGCTTGCCTGGCTGTTGCACAAGGCCCCGCACATCGTGCCGATTCCTGGCACGACCCGCCTCGATCACCTGCAAGAGGACCTGGGCGCCGCATCCGTGCAATTGTCGGCCGACGCCATGCAGCGCCTGGAAGTGCTCATCGGCCAGGACAACGTCGTCGGTCCGCGCTATGCGGCGCAAGGCAGCAGCGAAGTCGACACCGAGAACTACCCGGGCTGAAACCTGAAGGGGGCGGAACGGACTGCAGCAACGAGTCCGTCCGAATCACCGGCTGATGACTTTTGGCATGCCGGGGTGTCAGCGTCGGCGAAGCAGAAAGCCTTGCAGATTGTCGAGTTGCTGCGCCCAGCCTCGGCTGTTCACCTCGAAAGCGGTGTGGCGCCGCCTGGCGGGCAGCCGCTCGAAGCCCGATTCCGCCACCGTGAGCAGCGTCTTGCCCTGAGCTTCGTCGAGCGTGAATTCGACCAGCGTGGTCGGCTCGTCCGCGCCGCTCATCGACGGGTCTTCCGCATGGGGATGCCATCGAAACGAAAACAGCCGCTCGGGCTGCATGCGGACCACCTTGGCGGTGAAGTCGAGATGCTCGTGGCCGTCTCGTTCCATCTTGCCGACGGCCAGCTGTCCGGGGCTGAACACGGTGTCGAGCCGCACGCCGAACCATTCGCCGAATTGCCTCGCATCCGTCAGCGCCTTCCATACTGCGGCCGGTGCTGCGTCGATGCGGGCCTCCTGATGAAATCGCAAGGTCGGCAACGGTTCGGTGTGATTGGGCATCAGGGTCTCCTGTTGCATTTGTAGCCCACATGAACCGAAATACAAGCGCGACAGCGCATGTTCTGCAGGGACAATCAGTGGTTTGATGGACAAATACAAACGACAGATGACTTCCAATGGCAAGGCACAGGCCGCAACGATGGTGCGCGCATGATGCAGCAGCTCGGATTCGGATTCGAAGAGGGCGTGCCCGCGCTCGCGCCAGTAGCCCACAAGCCGGCCAGGGCGGCCCGCAAGAGCGCGGCCGAAATGCCTCCCCCGGTGGCGCAGCAACGCGCCATGATGCAGCCCCTTTCGCTGCTCGACGGGCATGCTGGCCCTGCGTCGCCGCACGACCTCACGCGGTCAACGGTGGATGACTCGGCTGTGCCGCCACCTTCCGGGGCGCCTGTAGGGCAGTCCGAGATGGTGGTCGGCGCGGTGGTGAACCCGGTTGTCAACGCGGTTGAAGACGCGGTCCAAGATGCGGTCGGGGCAGAGCTTGCCCTGCAGCTGCCCGTGGCACTCGTGGTCGCCGAGACAGACAGCGGCGCACAGCCTGGCCTTGAAGCGCTGGCGCAACAGCTGGAGACCCATCCCGACTACCGCGTGCTGCGCCGCCTGGTGCCACGCCTGCACTACGGTGCTCGCGTGACGGAGGCGGCCAGGGCGGTCTACAAGGCCGATCGGGCCGACAACGAGGCGTCTGACGGCGTGGCCCGGCTGCTGATCCTCGACACCGAAACCACCGGGCTGAGCCATGCGCGCGACAAGATCATGGAGCTGGCGCTGCTGCGGGTAGACGTGGACCGCGCCACGGGGCAGCCGGTGGGCCCGGTACTGGTCTACGATGGCCTCGAAGACCCCGGGCAACCCATCCCCGCCGAGGTGCGGGCCATCACCGGCATCGACGACGACATGGTCCGCGGCCAGCGGCTCGACACCGATCGCATTGCCGAACTGCTCGACGGCGTCGACCTCATCGTCGCACACAACGCCGGCTTCGACCGACCCTTTGTGGAGGCCCGCCTGCCAGCGTTCGCGGCCAGGGCGTGGGCCTGTTCTTTCGCCGACATCGACTGGAAGGGCGAGGGCCGTGGCTCCGCCAAGCTCGAGTCGCTTGCGCTGGGCCTGGGGCTTTTCTACGACGCCCACCGCGCCGAAATGGACTGCCACGCGCTGCTCGCCGTGCTGCAGGCCGACCTGCCCGCCGCAAGGGTGACCGGCCTGGCGCGCCTGCTGTCGGTTGCGCCCACGCTGCGCTACAGGCTGCAGGCCAACGGTGCACCCTTCGATGCCAAGGACCAGCTCAAGGACCGTGGCTACCGCTGGGACGCGACGCAGAAGGTCTGGCACACCCGCATCGACGACGCGGCCGGGCTGGCGACCGAGACCGCCTGGCTCAAGGACCAGGTCTATGGCGGCCGGCCGGCGCGTGTGCAGGTCGAGACGCTCGACGCGCGGGTGCGCTATTCGGCCCGTGCGGGTCTGATGGACTGGTACGCGCTCTAAGGCCGGCGACGGCTTCCCCTGATCCAACCATGCTGGACATTGCTCCGATGTCACCGGCCGTTGACCGGCTGCTGGCCCTGATGGCCACTGGCCAAGCGCGCATCCTGGTGGCGCTGGCGGGGCTGCCGGGCTCCGGCAAGAGCACCGTCGCCAACCGCTGGGCAGAAGAAGTCGAGCGGCGGGTCGGACCCGGGCGCATTCAGGTCATTGGCATGGACGGCTTCCATCTGTCACGCGCAGCCCTGGCGCGCCTGCCCGACCCGGCTGCGGCGCTCGCCCGGCGCGGCGCGCCCTGGACCTTCGATCCGGCTGCGCTGCGCGGGCGTCTCGCCATGCTGAGGGGCTCGCCAGATGGCACACTCAACGACGTGGCCTGGCCGGATTTTCAGCACGATGTCGGTGACCCGGTGGACGATGCCATCTCCGTACCGCGTTCAACGCAGCTGGTGCTGGTCGAAGGCCTGTACCTGCTGCACCACGGCCACGGCTGGAACCTCCGAGGCATGTTCGATGCCCAATGGTTTCTGGATGTGCCGCCCGCGCAGGCCATGCGCCAACTTGCCGCGCGGCACCAACGCGTCTGGAGCCTGACGCCAGCCGAAGCGCAGGCCCTCATCGACCGCAACGACGGCTTGAACGCCGAACTCGTCTGGGCTAGCAGGGGCGCGGCCGACTGGGCTGCGCCGCCCGACGTCATCGACCGCTGACCGTCGCGCCGCGCCCGCCCCATGGCATGGCCATGGACGCTTCCGCGAATCCCGGAATGAACACAAGGACGCGGCCCGCTTCGCCTTGCGGTCGGCGGGCCGGCGACCGCGGCCCACGCCATGAAAAAAGCCCCGGTGCCTGGGGCAGCGGGGCTTTTTTGCAGCGCGCAGGCCGTGTGGCTTACAGCGTGTCGATGAAGCTGCGCAGTTTGTCGCTGCGGCTCGGGTGCTTCAGCTTGCGCAGGGCCTTGGCTTCGATCTGGCGGATGCGTTCGCGGGTCACGTCGAACTGCTTGCCGACTTCTTCCAGCGTGTGGTCGGTGCTCATCTCGATGCCGAAGCGCATGCGCAGCACCTTGGCTTCGCGAGGCGTGAGCGAGTCGAGGATGTCCTTGACCACATCGCGCAGGCCAGCCTGCATCGCGGCCTCGATGGGGGCGGTGTTGGCACCGTCCTCGATGAAGTCGCCCAGGTGGCTGTCGTCGTCGTCTCCGATCGGCGTTTCCATGGAGATCGGCTCCTTGGCGATCTTCATGATCTTGCGGATCTTGTCTTCCGGGATTTCCATCTTCTCGGCCAGGATGGAGGCATCGGGCTCGAAGCCGAACTCCTGCAAATGCTGGCGGCTGATGCGGTTCATCTTGTTGATCGTTTCGATCATGTGCACCGGGATGCGGATGGTGCGGGCCTGGTCGGCGATCGAGCGGGTGATGGCCTGGCGGATCCACCACGTGGCGTAGGTCGAGAATTTATAGCCGCGGCGGTATTCGAACTTGTCCACCGCCTTCATCAGGCCGATGTTGCCTTCCTGGATCAGGTCGAGGAACTGCAGGCCGCGGTTGGTGTACTTCTTGGCGATGGAGATCACGAGGCGCAGGTTGGCCTCGATCATTTCCTTCTTGGCATCGCGCGACGAGGCCTCGCCTTCGTTCATGCGCTTGTTGATGCCCTTGAGCTCGTCCAGCGGCACCACGACGCGCGACTGCAGGTCGGTCAGCTTCTGCTGCAAATCTTGCACCGGTGGAATATTGCGCGCCATGATGGCCGCCCACGGCTTGCTCGACGCCGCCTGCTTCTCGATCCACTTCAGGTCGAGCAGATGCGATGGAACCTTGTTGCCCATCTTGTCGCGACCGCTGAAGTCGGCGATGAAGCTCTCCTGAGGATAGCCGCACTTGTCGACGATGATGCGGCGCAGCTCGCGCTCTTTCTTGCGCACGTCGTCCACCTGGGCGCGCAGCAGGTCGCACAGCTTCTCGAT